>DHFQ01000107.1 GCA_002402325.1 Candidatus Aminicenantes bacterium UBA4820 | reverse complement strand
TGACCCCGTGACGAATTTATTTCAAAAAAGAATAACTTTTGAAATCTTTCTGCAACAATTGGAGGGCAAATTATTGTTGGAGGTAACAATGGAAGAACACGATTTAGAAAAGTTAAAAACTATAAATTCTAAAATTAGTTTCAAAAAAATGTGGTTTAATATAATTATACTTTTGTTATGTTTAACTTTTCTCTATTTTTTAGTCTTAAAACTTTTCACATTTGTAGTGAGTTTGTTTTAAGGAGTTTTATCTTTTTGAAAAATTGCTTGATTAGAAATGAATAGAAACTTATAATAAAAGTTGCAGGAGAAGAAGATGAATGAAAGAATTGCCATAGTTGAGGATGAGGACGACTTGAGGGAAAGTCTCAAAATCCTCCTTGAAAGAGAAGATTACTATGTTAAAGATTTCAAAGATGGGACAGATGCCCTTGTTGGAATCAAAGAGGAGGTGTTTGATCTTCTTCTTCTTGACTGGATGATACCAAAACTATCAGGCATAGAACTGCTAAGAATATTAAGAAACGACTCAAACTACAATAGCCTTGCTGTGATTATGGTTACGGCAAAGACGATGGAAATAAACATCGTGAACGCCTTAAATCTTGGTGCGGATGATTACATCATAAAACCTTTTAGAAGAGAAGAACTCCTTGCAAGGGTTAAGGCAGTACTTAGAAGATACAAGTTGAAAGAAACAAAAGGGACGCCACTTTTGAAATATGGAGAGATATGGGCTGATACTTCAAAACACAAGGCTGGAGATCTTGAGAAGACATTTAATTTGACTCCTATGGAGTTTAAAATACTTATTTATTTCATTGAGAATGCGGGAAAACTTTTTACAAGAGAGCAGATACTTTCTCAATTCTGGGAAGAGGAAAAAGATGTTGATATAAGGGCTGTTGATGTCCATATTGCAAGGATGAGAGAGAAGATGGGGAGTAGTGGAAAGGTGATTGAGACTGTAAGAGGGCTTGGCTACAGAATGAAAGAGTTGAATGAACCTTTTTAAGAGGACATTTTATCTTCTACTTATATTTTTTCTCATTGTCATAATCTCTGAAAAATTTCTTTCCCCGCTACCATTTTTCCTTTTTTCTATTTCAGTTTTAATACTTCTATCACTATTTTTTGACAAAAGGGTAAAAAGTCATTTTGATGAACTTGAAAGGGCAATTTCAAGGGTGCGAAATGAAGATTATGAGGCGAGACTCGACGATTTAAAGGGGAAAGATTTTATAGATATAGCAAGGCAGTTTAACAACCTTGCCACAGAACTTAAAGAGCACAAGGAATCTTCAATAAAAAGAGAGAAGGAACTATTAGATTTAATTGACCTTCTCCCTCAGGGGCTATTACTTCTTGACAAAGAGTTTAAAGTTATCGTGGCAAGTAAAGTATTAAGAGAAATGTTTCCCTACTTTAGAGGGGATGCCCCTATAGCTTCGCTTTCAATTCCATCTTTAAACGCTATGCTAAAAGAAGCGACGGACGAAGGAAAGGAGGTTTCTGGAGTCTTTCCTGAAATGGGGAAAGGAAAGGGCAGGGTTTTTAGTATATACATTTTCCCTCTGCTTAAAGAAAAATGGGCGATTTCTATTACTGATGTTACGATTGAAAAAAATCTTGAAAATATAAAATCAGATCTTGTTTCAAATATTTCCCATGAGTTGAGAACTCCTCTTTCAGCAACCCTTTCACTTCTTGAGGTTTTAGAGTTTGAAAAGGATAAAGAAAACCGACAGAAGTTAATTGAAAAAATGAAAAATCAAATTTTGAAAATGACAAATCTCTTAAATGATCTTATGTCTTTATCAAGAATTGAAAGTGGAGAATATGAGTTGAGATATGAGGACATTGATGTTAAAGAGATGATTGAATCAATTTTAAGCGACCTTAATCCTCTAATTGTAGATATGGGAATTAAAGTTAAAATAGATTTAAAAGGAGAGAAAATCGTTAACTCTGATGGGGTTTTGCTTCAAATGATACTTAAAAATCTCGTTGAAAATGGCGTCAAATACAATAAAAACGAAGGTTCACTTTTTATTACGACCAATGTTGCAGAAAATGAATTAAAAATTGAAGTTGAAGATACAGGGGAAGGAATCCTGGAAGAATACAGGGAGAGGATTTTTGAAAGGTTTTTTAGAATTGATTCCCACCGTTCAAAAGAAAAGGGCGGAACGGGGTTAGGGCTTGCCATCGTCAAGCACTCAATAAAAATGCTCAACGGCACAATTGATGTTGAAAGCGAAATAGGAAAAGGTTCAAAATTTAAGGTTGTTATACCACTGAGCAAATGAATTATTGCGATTTTGCAATAAAAGTGAAAAGAAGAAGAAATACTCCTGTTTTACACTTTTTTCTGAACGATGGTAAAGAAAGGAGTGTAAAATGAAAAAAATCTTGTTGTTAACACTGATTCTAATGGCTCAGGTTACTCTATTTTCTCAGGTGAAAACAATCACCGGGGCAGGTGCAACTTTTCCCTACCCGATTTTCGGAAAATGGGCTTACGAGTATGAGAAGATCACAGGACTAAAATTAAATTACCAATCAATCGGCTCTGGCGGTGGTATTCAGCAAATTTCAAACAAAACGGTTGACTTTGGAGCAAGTGATTCACCTTTAAAAAGTGAGGAACTTAATTCAAAGGGACTTATTCAATTTCCAATGGTCATCGGAGGCGCTGTAATTACTTACAATCTTGAGGAAATTCCAGATTTAGCACTGAACCTTGATGGAGAGAGTGTAGCGCTCATTTTTCTTGGGGAAATAAAAAAATGGAACGATCCGAGAATTGCTAAACTCAACCCTGAATTAAGACTTCCCGATAAAGAGATAACAGTTGTCCATAGGGCTGATGGGTCGGGCACATCATTTTTATTTACAAATTATCTTTCAAGCGTAAGTTTGAAGTGGAAAAATCTTGTTGGATACGGAACCGCTGTTGATTGGCCAACGGGTGTTGGTGGCAAAGGGAATGAAGGGGTCGCTTCTTATGTTAAACAGAGTGAAGGCGGAATAGGATATGTTGAATACGCTTATGCTAAGCAGAACAAGATGAAAGTGGCAAAATTGAAAAACAGGGATGGCAATTTTGTTGAACCATCAGTAGAGAGTTTCAAAATGGCAGCGGAAAATGCAAGGTGGGACAAGGTGGATAATTTTTACCTTATTCTCACAGACCAGAGTGGCAAGAATTCCTGGCCTATCACGGGAGCAAGTTTCATCTTGATTTACAAAAATCAGGAGAACTGTGAAAAGGCAAAAACTATGCTCCAATTCTTTGATTGGTGTTATAAAAACGGCTCAAAGTATGCACTTGACCTTGATTACATACCCATTCCAGAAAATGTTTATTCAATGGTTGAAAACCTGTGGGCGGAAAAAGTTGTCTGTAGTGGAAAGAAAGTCTGGAGTAATTAAACTTGAAAATCCCATTTTCAAAAAAGGAAAGAACCCCTTTTGAGGTTCTTTCCTTTATTTCAGCAATAGCGGTTTTCTCAATAATTTTCCTGATATTTTTTGCATTACTAATTGAAAGTTTCCCCGCTATGAAAGCTTTTGGGTTCAAATTCTTAATCGGGTTAAAGTGGGATCCTGTGAGAGATATATATGGTGCTTTACCTCAAATTTTTGGAACTTTAACGACATCTTTTTTAGCGATTTTAATTGCTTTTCCTGTTGGAATTTTAACAGCATTTTTCCTTACAGAAATCTCTCCTTCCTATTTAAGCAGACCAATTTCTATTGGTGTTGAATTACTTTCTGCGGTTCCGAGTATAATCTACGGTATGTGGGGACTCTTTGTATTTGCACCAATAATTTCAAGAAGATTAATAATTCCTATAAAGAATAAATTTCCAAATTCTCCCCTCTTTGAGGGACCTCCTATGGGAATTGGAATCTTAACTGCATCCATAATTCTTGCCATAATGATTTTGCCCTTAATTGTTTCAATATGCAGAGAGATTCTTCTTTTAATTCCCGATAAGGTGAGAGAATCTGCCTATGCGATGGGGGCAACTAAGGCTGAAGTTTCTTTTAAAATCCTTTTTCCCTACGCCAAAAAAGGGATAATAGGCTCTGCATTTCTTGCGATTGGAAGGGCACTTGGGGAAACTATGGCGGTAACATTTATAATAGGAAATCAGCATAATATTACGACCTCGCTTATCTCCCCATCAAGCACTATTGCGTCAACACTTGCAAATGAACTTTCAGAGGCGGTTACAAAACTTCATACAAGTAGCCTTATTTTTCTTGGGCTTGTTCTTTTCTTTTTGAGTATAACTGTTATTTCTCTTTCCAGATACCTGATTTATAGCGTAGAAAAAAATTCTGGTTCAAGAAAATGAATAAAAGACATTCAATTTTAAGAAGAATTTATGATTACACATTTAAAACCTTTGCAACATTTTTTGCCTTTCTTGCAATATTTATTCTTGGTGCAATTCTTTATGAAGTTTTAAAAAGGGGCTCTGGTGCAATAAATTTCAGTTTTTTCTTTCACCTGCCTAAGCCGCCTGGCGAAGCAGGCGGAGGAATCGCAAATGCCATCGTAGGTTCGTTTATAGTAACATTTATTGCATCAATGATTGGCATCCCCATTGGAGTTATGAGTGGAATCTACTCCGCAGAGTTTGGAAGGGGAACCTCTTTCAGCAGATATTTGAAGTTTTCAACTGAAATTCTTTCAAGTGTTCCAAGTATTGTAATCGGGTTGTTTGTCTATGCGGTTATTGTTGTTCCTATGAAAAGTTTTTCTACCATTGCAGGAGCACTTGCTTTATCAATCATAACCATCCCTTTAATACACGGGGTAACTGAGGAGATGCTTCTGATGGTTCCAAACACATTGAGGGAGGCAGGGCTTGCACTTGGCGTTAGTTATCCCTTTGTTGTAAGAAAAATCTGTCTAAAAAGTGCAAAAATTGGTGTGATAACGGGTATTTTGACAGCAATTGCAAGAATTTCCGGTGAAACCGCTCCACTACTCTTCACCTCTTTGAATTCACCGTTCTTTAATTTTTCTCTTTTAAAACCAATGCCAACTGCGAATGTTACAATTTTTAATTATGCTATGTCTCCTTACGATGACTGGAGACAGATTGCGTGGGGGGCATCATTCTTAATTACCGTTGCGATACTTCTTTTGACAATATTATCAAGAATTCTTTTTAAGAGGGTAAAAAATGGATAGCATAGAAGGTAACATTTTAAGCGTTGAAAAAGAATTAATCCATTCAGGTGAGATCGTTTCCAATGTTGAACTAATGGTAAAAAATCTTTCATTCTACTACGGCAAAACAGTTGCTTTAAAAAATATCTCTTTTCCCATTTATAGAGAAAAGGTTACAGCGATAATCGGTCCATCAGGGTGCGGGAAATCAACTCTTTTAAGGTGTTTTAACAGAATTTTCGAGCTTTACAAGGAGCAAAAAGCGGAAGGTGAAATCATCTTTAGAGGCACAAACATTTTATCAAGAGATGTTAATCTCACAATGTTAAGATCAAAAATAGGGATGATTTTTCAAAAGCCAACTCCCTTTCCACTATCAATCTATGATAATATTGCCTTTGGAATGAAACTCTATCAAAAAATGAGTCGTTCGGAAATCAGAGAAAGGATTGAAGTTGCTTTGAGAAAAGCAGCCTTATGGGATGAGGTAAAGGACAAACTTCTTGAACCTGCAACCTCCCTCTCGGGTGGACAGCAACAAAGACTCTGCATCGCAAGGGCGATAGCGATTGAACCAGAGGTCCTTTTGATGGATGAACCTGCCTCAGCATTAGATCCTATTGCCACCGCAAAGATTGAGGAATTGATTGAAGAGTTGAGCGGAAAATATACTATCGTTATCGTTACCCACAATATGCAACAGGCGGCAAGGGTTTCTGATTACACCGCCTTTTTGTATCTTGGCGAACTCGTAGAATATAGCGACACTGAAAAATTTTTCACAAACCCAAAAGAGAAAAAAAGTAAAGAATATTTAACAGGAAGATTTGGTTGATGAGGTGGATATGAAAGGAAAAGAGGAGATTCAGAATCTTTTACAGATGATAAGTTCAATGGCTGATGAGGTCAATTCAATCCTTGTAAAGGCAATTAAAAGTCTTCAGGGAAATGCAAAACAAACACTTAAAGAACTTGAGGAAAGAGATGAGTTCATAGACCGTCTTGAAAATGAAATTGACTCAAAGTGTTTAAGGATTCTTGCCCTTTATCAACCTGAAGCTGATGATTTAAGAACTGTGATTATGGCTTTGAAAATCAACAATGACCTTGAAAGAATTGGAGATCATTCAATAAATATTGCAGAAAGGGCTGTTACAATTGATGCTTCACTTCCAGAAACAATTTCAAAAAAATTAACTTATATGGGCTCAATTGTCAAATCTATGCTTTCAGATGTCATAACCGCTTTCATTGCAAAAGATTCAGCATCCGCTAAAAGTGTAATGGCAAAAGATGATGAGATTGATGACCTTCTCAAAGAAATTGTCTCACTTGCAATCTTTGATGAAGAGGGAAAGGCAATGGGGAGAGAAAAGGCACTTGCGATAACATCCGCTGCAAGAGAACTTGAAAGAATAGCGGATCTTATCACCAATATTTGCGAAGACATCGTCTATATGGAAGAAGGGATTACTCTAAAACACGGCGGGAAGATGTAGCAACTATTATCTTCCAAACCAAAAAATTTTTTGTGGTAAAATTGGGATTCTTTCCGGAGGTTCTTTGGTCTCTATAATCAAAGAAAACCTCACTCCTGCTATGAGGCAGTGGAGGAGGTTTAAAGAACAACATCCCGACAAAATAATCCTTTTCAGAATGGGAGATTTCTATGAAATTTTTGGAGAGGATGCATTAATTGCTGCACCTGTTCTTGAAATCGTTTTAACCACAAGAGACAGAGACACAAAAGATCCCCTTCCAATGTGCGGAGTTCCGCACCACGCACTTGAAATATACCTTCAAAAACTTTTAAAGTCGAAGTTCAAGGCTGTAATTGTTGATCAGGTGGAGGATCCAAAGAAAGCAAAGGGAATTGTAAAAAGAGAGATTACAAGAGTTTTAACACCCGGAACACTTCTTGAAGATAACCTTGTTGATAAAGAGGAGAGAATCCTCATCGCTTCAATTTATGAAAATAATGATGATTGTTCGATTTCTTACGCTGACCTTTCAAAGGGCGAGATAAAGGTTGCAACGGGTAAAAGGGATGAGATTTTTGAACTACTCAATTCCGTATCACCAAAGGAGGTTGTGGTAAAGGAGGGAATTTCGTTTGATAATTCACCCTTTTTTGTAACTCCACTGAACTCCTCCTTTTTTGATTTAAGAAAGTGTGTTGAAAAAATATCATCCTACTACAATTTGCCCTTTTCACTTCCAGGAATTTCCCCGCAAGATAGTGCAAGAATTTCACTCGGGGCTCTTATTCATTACCTTGAAGAGCAAAAATCGCCCCCCCTTGATTTCCCAAAAGTTGAAACTATGAATGGAAGGGTTCTGATTGATGAATCAACAAGAAAAAACCTTGAACTAATTTATAACCTTGAGGACAACACGAGGGATGGGACTTTACTCAAAACTCTTGATTGTTGCCTTACCCCAATGGGGAAAAGGCTTTTGAATGAAGCAATCATCGCTCCATATTCTGATAAAGGTGAGATTGAAAAAATTCAGGAAGAGGTAAAGGAGTATCTTTCAAACACATCCCTATTAAAAAGCTTCAGGAAAGCGATTTCAAACTTCCCCGACTGGGCGAGGATAAATGCAAGGTTTGGGGCAAATATAGCAACACCGAGGGATGCTTACGCTTTAAAGGAGGTTCTTTTAAAAGTTAAAGAATCCTTAAAATATGCTTTAGAATATGAAAATAAGCCAAAAGAGAGAGCAATGATGATTCCCTCTTTTGAAGATTTAGCCTCTTTTCTTGAAAGTGCAATCGTTGATAATCCTCCAAATTCTACAAAAGAGGGTGGAATTTTTAAAAATACCTTTAACGAGAAACTTGGTGAGTTGAGAGATTTATCTCAAAACGCCCACCTTGCGATAATAAAACTTGAGGCAAAGGAGCGAGAACGAAGTGGAATCTCTTCATTAAAAATAAAATACAATAAGGTCTTTGGTTATTTTATTGAGGTAACAAAGGCAAATCTTGATAAAGTTCCAGAAGATTATGAAAGAAAACAGACACTCGTAAATGGTGAAAGGTTTGTTACAAAAGAAATTAGAGAACTTGAGACAAAAATCCTTTCAGCAAAAGAACAGAGCATTGAATTGGAAGAATCTTTCTGGGCAGACCTCTGTAATCAGGTAAAAGGAAAATTAAAAGATTTAAGGGATGGAGCCAATCTTCTTGCAGAGTTGGACCTTTACTCCTCTTATGCTTTTCTTGGTTACGAAAGAGGCTATGTTCTTCCCAAAATGAGGGATGATTTAACTCTAAAAATTGAAGAGGGAAGGCACCCTGTTCTTGAAAGAGATGAAAAGCACAAACCTTTTGTTCCAAATTCAACATTTCTTGATGGGGATAAAAGGCAACTTGCGATAATAACAGGTCCAAATATGGGAGGAAAATCAACCTATTTGAGGCAGGTTGGGCTTATCACAATTATGGCTCATCTTGGAATGGGAATCCCTGCAAAAAGTGGAGAGATAGGAGTCGTTGACAGAATATTTTGCAGGATTGGAGCATCGGATAACTTGAGAAGGGGACTTTCGACCTTTATGGTTGAAATGTCTGAAAGTTCAGCGATCTTGAGAAACTCAACGAGAAAATCCCTCGTTTTGCTTGATGAGATTGGAAGGGGAACCAGCACCTTTGATGGGCTTGCAATCGCATGGGCAATTGCTGAGTCGCTTTCAAAGGAGAATGGAATAGGTGCAAGAACACTCTTTGCAACGCATTACCATGAACTTACAGAACTTTCAAGAACTCTTGATGGTGTCTTTAATTTGACAATGGGCGTGAGAGAACATAACGGGAAGGTCTATTTTTTAAGAACAGTTGAAGAGGGCTCTCTTGATAAATCTTATGGAATTCATGTTGCTCAACTTGCTGGAATTCCAGAAAATGTCGTAAATAGGGCAAGGGAGGTTCTTTACAACCTTGAAAAGACAAGAAAAGAAACCTCTTTAAAAAAGGGTGGAGCGATTCAGCCTTTACTCTTTGAAAAGACAGAAAAAGATGAAGAGATTGTTGAAAAAATTAAGGAACTTGATTTAAAAAACATCACACCGATTGACGCTTTACTCTTTCTTGATAAAATAAAAAAGGAGATTGATTAGCCTCCGCCGACAAAGTGGACAATTTCAATTTTATCGTTGTCTTCAATTTTAGTTTCAGGATATTCATCCTTCTTCACGATTTTGCCGTTTTTCTCAACCGCGATTCTTTTTGGGTCCAACTTTAGAATGTGAACAAGTTGAATTAGATTTTCAACATCGTAAGAGCGATATTCTCCGTTTAATAAAATCCTTTTCATTTTGTTACAAGAACCTTTGATTCAAATTTCTCTTTATCTTTAGAAACTGTCAGAACAACCACGCCATTTCCCTTTATGTTTGGTATTTCAAACAAAGCGTTGCAAAGTCCTTCATGGTTTGTTGCCGTTTTTAAAATATCGCTGTTCATTCCATCTGATGTAATCAGTTTTACCCTAACATCAGCATTCTCTACAGGAACTTCACTTATGTCATAAAAAGTTTTGACTTTGAAAAAGGCACGCGTGCCTGCAACCATCGGCGATTGTTCAATGATTGAGACTTTCATTTTTTCGCCTTCTGCTTCACTTGTTAAATAATCGAGGATAACCTCATCAAGACTTTTGTTTGAAATTATTCCCTCTCCAAAAGGCTTATCTTCTTTTTCTTTAGCATATTTTCCCAATTTTACTTCAACCACTATTCTTCTATGTTGTTTTTCAAGAAGGGCTGCAATCTCAGCTTCAGTGCAGTTTCTTTCAAGCATCTGTTTATACGAGGTTTTGAATGAAGAAACTATTTCCCCGCCAAGATAGATGAGTGTCTCTATGACGGGGTTTTCTTTTCCTCTATCCTCTGTCTGCACATGAAAAATTTTACCTTTGTATGGGACATCCTGATTGTATCCTGTAATCATTCTTTTTAGTAACCTCCAGAACTATAAAATAAGCCCATTTTAAAAAAGTTGCAACTCCCTCTTTTAAACGGGGGCAAATCTTACTGTAAAATGCCTCAAAAATGGCGATTCATAGACTATCCTGTATCCTTTATACTTATTTTTATTTTTCACAATTTCTGATGCAACATCCGCAACATATCTTAAATGGCTTTCAGTGTAAACTCTTCTTGGCACCGCAAGCCTTACAAGCTCCATCGTCGCCGGGATAAAATTGCCATTTTCATCTTCTCTTCCAAACATAACAGATCCGATTTCAACACCTCTTACTCCACCCTCTTCATATAAAGCTGCGGATAAACTTTGAGCAGGAAATTCACTCCTTTTTATGTGTGGGAAAATTTCTGCCGCATCAAGATAAACGGCGTGTCCACCAACAGGCTCAAGGATCGAAACTCCATTTTGCCTAAGCATCTCTCCAAAGTTTTCAATCTGTCCAACCCTTGATTCAAGATAGTCCATTGTAATTGCCTCTTTCAATCCAACCGCAATCGCTTCAAGGTCTCTTCCAGCAAGTCCTCCATAAGTGAGAAATCCTTCCTTTAAAATCAAAGATTCGCTCAACTGGTCGTAAAGGTCTTTATCCCTTAAAGCAATGAATCCTCCTATGTTTGCAATTCCATCCTTTTTGGCGCTCATAGTTGCACCATCGGCATAGGAAAAAACCTCTTTCGCAATCTCTTCAATTGAGCGGTTTTCCTGTTCCTTTTCTCTCTTTTTTATAAAATAGCAATTTTCAGCAAACCTGCATGCATCAATAAAAAATTTTATTCCATACCTATGGCAGAGTTCACCCGTCATTTTAATATTCTCAAGAGAAACGGGTTGTCCTCCACCCGTGTTGTTGGTTATTGTGCACATACAAATCGGAATATTTTTTGCCTCTTTTTTAAACAAATCTTCAAGTTTATTCAAGTCTATGTTCCCTTTGAAGGGATGAATTTTGTGGGGATCTTCCCCCTCTTTTATCACCAGGTCAATCGCCGTTCCTCCAAAAAACTCAATGTTTGCCCTCGTGGTGTCAAAATGGTTGTTTGATGGAATTATTACACCCTTTTTTGAAAAATGGGAAAAGAGAATATTTTCTGCAGCCCTCCCCTGATGTGCGGGAAGGACATATTCCATCCCCATAATACTTTTTACGCTTTCATAAAAGTTAAACCACGACTTCGCATAGGCGTAGGATTCATCGCCTGTCATCAAGGCTGCCCACTGCCTATCACTCATCGCTCCCGTTCCTGAATCTGTTAAGAGATCAACGAAAACTGCCTCCGCCGGTATCATAAAAACATTGAAATATGCCTCTTTAAGTAATTTTTCCCGTTCTTCCCGACTTTTTAGAGATATTCTTTCCACCATTTTGATTCTGTAAAGTTCCGGCATTCTTCTCATATCTTTTCCTCCATAAAATTTTCTTTAAAAATTTTCCCGTATAGGAATTTTCATTTTGTGAAACTTCTTCCGGGGTTCCTGAGGCTACTATTTTACCACCTTCTTCACCTCCTTCTGGACCAAGGTCAATTAAATAGTCCGCACTCTTTATTACATCAAGGTTATGCTCAATTACGATAACGGTGTTTGAAGCATCAACAAGCCTGTTTAGAACTTTAATCAGTTGCTTTGTATCCTCAAAGTGTAAGCCGGTTGTTGGCTCATCAAGAACATAGAGTGTATTTCCCTTTGGAGTCCTCGAAAGTTCCTTAGCAAGTTTTATCCTCTGAGCCTCTCCTCCTGAAAGAGTGGTTGCCCTCTGTCCCAGATGAATGTATCCAAGTCCAACATCATAAAGAAATTTTAGTTTCTTTTTTATGATTGGAATTGCATCAAAAAAATTCATCGCCTCTTCAACTGTCATTTCAAGAACATCGGCAATCGTTTTTCCTTTAAATTTTATCTCAAGGGTTTCCCTGTTGAACCTTGTCCCTTTGCAGGTTTCACAGGTTACATAAACATCGGGAAGAAAGTGCATCTCAATCCTTTTTACGCCGTCTCCTTCACACGCTTCACACCTTCCACCTTTCACATTGAAGGAGAACCTTCCCATTGAATATCCTCTCGCCCTCGCCTCAGGAACTTCTGAAAAAACCTGCCTTATTGGAGTGAAAAGTCCCGTATAAGTTGAGGGATTGCTCCTTGGAGTTCTCCCTATTGGTGCCTGATCAATTTCTATAATTTTATCAATTATTTTCCAGTTTTCTATATCTCTATGTGCCCCGGGAGGTTCAATTGCGTGATAGATTTTCCTTGCAAGCCCTTTGTATAAGACATCGTGCACAAGAGTCGATTTTCCAGAGCCTGAAACCCCTGTGACAACGCAAAAAACCCCTAAAGGAACCATTACATCAACTTTTTTTAAGTTGTGCTCGCTTGCTTCGACAACCTTCAAAAATGCTTTTGGCTTTCTTCTTACCTCTTTAACCTCAATCTCTTTTTTCCCTGAAAGATAGTTCCCCGTTAAAGATTTTTCCTCCTTCATAATCTCTTCAAGTGCGCCTTGAGCAACGATTTTCCCTCCATGTATTCCAGCCTGAGGGCCTAAATCAACTATGTGATCGGCGCTTCTTATCGTTGTCTCATCGTGTTCAACAACAATTATCGTGTTTCCAAGATCCCTCATTGAAATTAGAGTATCAAGAAGTCTTTTTGTATCTCTTGGATGAAGTCCAATAGAGGGCTCATCAAGAACATACATCACACCCGTAAGTTGGCTTCCAACCTGCGTTGCAAGCCTTATCCTCTGGCTTTCACCACCAGAAAGGGTGGTCGCAGACCTTGAAAGGGTTAGATAACCAAGACCAACATTCTCAAGAAACCTCAATCTTGATTTTATCTCCTTCAAAATCAACCTCGCAATGTTTTCCTCTTCCTTTGTGAGTGAGAGACTTTCAATCTCCTTAAGGGCAACATCAACCGACAAATCTGTAAGTTCAGCGATGTTAAACTTTCCCACCTTGACCGCAAGTGCCTCTTTTTTTAACCTCAAGCCGTTGCAGGATGGACAGGGAAATGTTGACATATAACCTTCAATTTCCCTTCTCACCCAATCAGACTTTGTCTCCCTATATCTCCTCCAGAGGTTTGGTATTACACCTTCAAATGGTTGGTTTAACTCTCCTCCCGCAATTTCAAGATTTACGCTCTTTCCATTTGTACCAAATAAAATAATCCTCTTTATCTCATCTTTTAAATTCACAAAGGGAGTCTTCATTGAAAATTTTAGAGCCCTTGATAGCGATGAGAGAAGTTCCCTGTACCAACCAGAAAATTCACTGTCCCAAGCAGCAATTGCACCTTCTGAAAGTGATAAAAAGGGCTTTGGAACAACCTTAGATGGGTCAATTTCAAGCTTCATCCCAAGTCCCGTGCATTCCGGGCAAGCCCCAAAGGGAGAATTAAAAGAGAAAAGCCTTGGTTCCATCTCCGGTATTGAAGTTCCACAATCGGGGCAGGAAAGTTTCTGCGAATAGAGAAAATCTTTGTTTTCATCAACAAGATTCACAGTTACAAGCCCATTGCCCTTCTTCAAGGCAAGTTCAACAGACTCGGTAAGCCTTCCCTTCAAACCCTCTTTTATCACAATTCTGTCTATTACGAGGTCAATGTTGTGAGCCTTATACCTTTCAAGATTTTTTATCTCCTCCCTCAAATCGTAAATCTTCCCATCAACCCTGACTCTTAAAAAACCCTCTTTCTCAACCTCTTCAAAAATTTTCTTATATTCGCCCTTTCTACCCCTCACAAGGGGGGCAAGGATCATCAACCTTGTTCCTTCGGGAAAGTTGAGGATTTTATCAACTATTGCCTGAAGAGTATCGCTTGTTATTGGCTTTCCGCAGATATAGCAGTAGGGGCTACCAATTCTCGCATAAAGAAGCCTTAAGTAGTCATAAATTTCTGTAACAGTCCCCACAGTTGAGCGCGGGTTGTGTGCCGAGCTTCTCTGCTCAATTGATATCGCAGGTGAGAGCCCTTCAATTGTGTCAACATCGGGCTTCTGCATCAAATCAAGGAATTGCCTTGCATAGGAAGAAAGGGATTCAACATACCTTCTCTGCCCCTCCGCATAAAGCGTGTCAAAGGCTAAAGAGGATTTGCCAGAGCCAGAAAGTCCCGTAATTACAATAAGTTTGTTCTTTGGCAAAACGAGGTCAATGTTTTTTAAGTTGTGTTCCCTTGCGCCTTTTACAATAATTTGATCCATAAAAACTCCAAACCTATATTTTGACACTTTTTTTTCATTTTGAAAAGGGGGGTAAGGAAGACAAAAAGATTGCAGATTTCTCTATGCCTCTTCCAACTAATTAGCCGTTGCTTGACAAAACACCAATCGACCCATCAACTGTAATAATTAAGAGAGGTTCGGGTTCGCCGCATATCTTGCGCATTTCTCATTGTTTTCAATGTCCTCTTTGAGATTGGCACAAAATATACTAACCGCAAAAAAGGTAAAACAATTATAAATCCAACCACCCTTTTTATTTTAAATCTTCTTTAAGTTTTACCA
>DHFQ01000051.1 GCA_002402325.1 Candidatus Aminicenantes bacterium UBA4820 | reverse complement strand
CAGAATGACATTCCCTCCCAGCCTCCCCTGAGATGGGAGGATAGTTGTGGAAACCCCTCCCAACCTACACTGAGAGGGGAGGAGATTTCCTCGCGGAGCCTGCGATTTTTTTAGAAATTCAAGATTCAAGACCTGACCCCAATTTTACTCTTTTTTTTCAATTTTTATCCGGAGTATTCCTTTGAAAATTTTTAGTGGCAACTCATCACCTATCTCAACCTGATTTTGTTCTTTAACAGGTTTATCATTTTTGTCAAAAAGAATTGAATAGCCTTTTGAGAGAATTTTCATTGGATTTCTCTCCTCAATAAGAGTAATAAAGTTCTTATAGCAATTTTCATTCTCTCTGATTTTTGACTCAACTTTGAGTTCAATCAACCTTGAAATATTTAAAATTTTATTCTCAAAGTTTGCTATGAAAGAAATGATCTTTTCAAACTTTAAAATATTTCTTGCCCTTACGATTCTCTCCTCAATTAGTTCAAGTTTTTCTTTAAAGGAAAATATCTTTTCATAAGTTTTATCAAACTTTTCCTCAGTAATTTCTACCATTCTCTTTATTAAAAGAGACTTTGTCTTTTTATTAAAAACTGATAATCTTGTTTTATGTATGTAAAGAACGCTTTCAATTGAAGAGATTATTTTATTTAAAAGGTAGTTTAAATTTTTTCTAACCTCAAAGTATCCTTCGCTTAAGATTTCTGCGGCAGAAGAGGGAGTTGGTGCCCGCAAATCGGCGGTTAAATCTGTCAAAACGTTGTCAATTTCATGACCTACAGCGCTTATTAAAGGGACGGGACTTAAGGCTACAACCCTTGCGAGTTGCTCATTGTTGAAAGCCATTAAATCTTCCATTGAACCTCCACCCCTCATTAAAACTATTACATCAATTCCTTTTAAACTATAAAGTTTTTTTAATGATTGAATAATTTCTTCAGGTGCTTTTTCCCCTTGAACAGGGGATTCCGAGATAAGGATTTCTACACCTGCGTTCCTTCTTTTTAAAATAGTTGTGAAATCTTTTATTACTGCACCTTCAAGAGAGGTTACAACTCCAACTCTTTTTGGAAATCGTGGAATTGCCCTTTTTCTGTCAGGATTTGTTAGCCCTTCCTCCATTAAACGCTTTTTTGCCTGTTCAATTGCCTGTTGCATCGCTCCAATTCCAGAAGGTTCGACATATTCTGCATATAACTGCAAATCTCCCGATTTTGTGTAGAGAGAAATTTTTCCTCTTATCAGCAAAGACATACCATTTTCAATTTTAAAGGGAGTTTTTAAAACATAATTTCTAAAAAATGCGACCTTTAAAGAAGATTTTTCATCTTTTATTGTGAAGTAGATATGACCTTGTTTGCTTATTTTTACATCATTTGATTCACCTTCAACAAAGATATCAAAAAATGCTGAAGAGAGTTCTTTATCAATTATTGATGTTATTTCGGAAACAGAATAAACGGGTTTATTTCCTAAGTAGTATTTTGCCATAATTAAGATTACCATTTTTTTTCCCCATTTTGAAGGATAGGCAATTTATTGTAAAATATATTTTTGAAATTGTTATAAGGAGGAAAATATGTCAGGTCATAATAAATGGGCTAATATTAAAGCAAGAAAAGGCGCACAGGATGCCAAAAGAGGCAAGATGTTCACAAAAGTTGCGAAAGAGATAATAGTTGCTGCAAGACTGGGAGGTGGAGATCCTGAAAATAACCCGAGGCTAAGAAATGCAATGCAAGCGGCAAGAGAAATCAATATGCCAAACGATAACATAAAAAGAGCAATTGCAAGAGGAACAGGGGCTGAGGGCGGAGCTTCAATTGAAGAAGTATTATTTGAAGGCTTCGGTCCTTCAGGTGTAGCAATAATGGTTGAAGTTCAGACAGATAATAGAAATAGAACAACAGGAGAATTAAGACACATTTTTACAAAGTATGGCGGAAATCTTGGCGTTCCCGGCTGTGCAATAAGAAATTTTAAAAGAGAGGGTCATATCACAATTCCTTCAAGCACAATAAGCGAAGAAAAACTTATGGAGCTCGCAATAGAGGCGGGAGCCGATGATGTTATCAACGATGGGGAAAATTTCATCGTCGTTGCCCCATTTGAAAATTTTAATCAGGTTGCAGAATCGCTAACAAAATCTGGTGTCAAACCGACATCCGTAAAGGCTGTTTTTACCCCTCAACTAACTGTCAAAATTGAAGGAGATCATGCAAGAAGTTTGTTAAAACTTCTTGATGCACTTGAAGATAACGATGATGTTGCAAATGTTTGGGCAAACTTTGATATTGATGATAAAGAACTTGAAGCAATGTCTAACTAAATGATTATATGCGGAATTGATAGCGGTTCAGTATCAACGGGATACGGGATAATATCCTCTTACGGTTCAATTTTAAAACCAATTGAGTTTGGAACAATCAGAATGAAATCTGAAACCCCATTTTCTCAAAGGATCGGCTTTCTTTTTGACAATTTAAACTCAATTTTTAAAAATTTCGCCATTGAAAGCATTGCATTAGAGGATGTTTTTGTTTCAAAAAATGCCCGCACTGCTTTAAAATTAGGCCAAATTAGGGGCGCAATCATCGCCTGTGCTCATTCAAACGGGATTTCAATACGGGAATTCTCTCCAACACTTGTCAAGTCAGCCATCACGGGAAATGGAAGGGCTGAAAAATCGCAGGTTTCATTTATGGTTGAAAAAATTTTGGGATTAAAAGAAAAACCCTCTTCTTTTGATGCTTCAGACGCACTCGCCCTTGCCATTACATCAGCATTAAGAAAGGAAATAAAATGATAGCAAGACTTAAAGGACAAATTATAGAAAAAAATCCAACTTCTTTAATCATTGATGTTGGAGGTATAGGCTTTCTCGTTTTGGTTCCCCTTACTACGAGTTCATTGCTTGATGGTAAAGAGGTTGAACTTTTTATAGAGACTGAAGTTAGACAGGATTCAATCCAGTTGTTTGGCTTTCTTAAAAAAGAAGAAAAAGAACTTTTTGTCATATTAAGACAAATTCACGGAATTGGTCCCGGGACAGCCCTTGCAATTCTTTCAAGTATGTCAATAGAAGAGTTCTTCATAGCAGTAAGAGAGCAAAACCCAAAAAGATTTTTAAAAATCCCAAAGGTTGGAAAAAAGACTGCGGAGAGAATAGTTTTGGAACTTAAAGAGAAAGATTTGCCAATAGGAGTTGAATCATCAAAAGACCAGGAAAAATCAAAGGCAATTGAAGATGTTATTTATGATGCAGTTTCAGCTTTAGAAACACTCGGCTATAAATCTAACGATTCTTACAGGGTTGTTGAAGAAATCAAAAAGAATAATCCCGAATTGTCTCTTGAGGAAATTCTTAAAAAGGCGCTTCAAAAACTTTCGCTTTGATCTTTTTGCTCCTGAACAAATTTCCTTATCCTCTCCCTGTCTTTCTCAGAAATTTCCACGAATTGCAACCCGTAAGCATTTAACTGGGTTGAAACCTCTTTTGCTTCCCTTACAACACGGGCAAAAGCCTTCACTTTTTCTTTTTCTCTTGGCAAAGTTATCATCAATTGAACACTCTCTCCTATTTTCAAAATCTTTGTGGTCATTATAAGTATTCCGCTTGCGGAGAGATTTCTTGAATTGCATAGAAAGAAGTTTGATCTTACAAACCCTTGAACCTGAACATAAACAAGGAGCCTCAACTCTTTCCTTGATTCCACACTCAACAGTTTTTTACAACACTCATTAAATTCTAAACTTGATAGCGGTTTTTTAATGACAGCATTTATTCCCTTTGGAGGAGTGTCGAGGGAACTGGACGACAAAAGCAAAATTGATAAATCTTTGTAATTTATCTCCTCCCTTATATTCTTTGCAAACTCTTCAATACTCATTTCGTTTATTTTATCATCAACGATTAAGAGATCCACTTTTTTCTGGTTTAGAATTGCGAGTGTCTCATTCACTGAATTGGACCTTAAAACTTCGTTTTCTTTTCTCAAAAGAAGGGTTTCTTCAAATGGAATTACCGGAACGCCTTCTTCAAAAATCAAAACTTTCTTTTGCACTTCCATTCCCTCCGCATAAAATAATACCATAATCAATTTATTTTTTCAACCAATCAAGACTTGACAATTGAAAAAAAATAGTGTTAGAATTTAATTTGTTTGTGGAGTAAGAAGTATAGGTTTGTTTGTTTTTTTTGGAAGAAAGTTCGAAAGGAGGTAACACAAATGAAAGTAAGGGTCGTAGCAAAAATGCTCACACTGCTCGTTGCACTTTTAATGGTTACGGGTTTGTGGGCGCAGTCATCAAGCACCGGCTCCATTTCGGGAAAGGTCGTTGACCCAAATGGAGAGGCAATTCCCGGCGCAACCGTAATTGTCTCCTCTTCTTATTTACAAGGAACAAGGGGAACACAAACAGGTCTTGAGGGGGAATTCGTTATCCCATTTTTGCCCCCAGCAAATGATTACAAGTTAACAGTTGAAGCACCAGGCTTTGGAAAAGTTGTTCAGTCAAACATCGTGGTAAATATTAACTCTACAACAACAACTTCAGTTACTCTAAGTACAGCAGGTGAAGAGATGGTCGTTACAGGGCGTCCACCTGTTGTAACACTCAAAGAAACAAAAGTTTCAACAAATTTGACTCAGGAAGAGTTAGAGACAATTCCAGTAGCAAGAAGTTATCAAAGCACTCTCTATCTTGCTCCCAATGTTGTCAGTTCTGGAACGGGAGGCAACCCTTCGGTTTCAGGAGGAACAGCAGGTGAAAACATCTTTTTGGTCAACGGCATCAACACGACAGACCCTGCAACGGGAACATTCGGCTCAAACCTTAACTACAACTTTGTAAGAGAGACAGAAGTTTCAACAGGTTCTCTTGATGCAGAATACACTGCTTCAACAGGTGGATTCTTTAATATGTTGACAAAGAGCGGAAGCAACGAATTTCACGGCGAGTTGTTCTTCTACTACACGGATGATTCATTTAGCGCAAGGCCGCATTCTACTGATTTTACAGTCTATCACAGTCAACCATTTAAGGATTATGATTATGGTTTTGATTTAGGCGGACCAATTCTAAAAGATAAACTCTGGTTTTTTGTTGGTTATAACCCTCAGTTCTCATCTTCTCATTCTTCCTACGAAGCCTACAATGTATATGGCTCACAGGAGTACAGTAAACACACAGAATTTGATGATGTTTGGCGTTCCTGGATGTGGTCTACAAAGTTAACCTATAGAATTTCTGATAAACACAATGTTGAGTTCACAATTTTCTCTGACCCAAGCAGAATCTATTACAACGAAGGTGACCTATTCGCAACAAGCGACATTGCAAGGATGACCAAAAGATTTCAATCTGGCTATAACGCTGGTGTTCAATTGTATTCAACCTGGACAAACAACCTCTTCACAGAGGCAGGTTGGGCAAAGAGCCATTCAAGGCTTGACATCATTCCATGGGAACGATCCGAATATGGCATCCCTCAAACCTATAACTATTATCTGGGACTTGCCTTAAATCCAACCTGCGGATTCTATTCATTTAACGATAGAGACCTTTCTCAAGTCTATGCAAAACTTCAATACATTATGAAAAATCACGAGTTCAAATTTGGTTTTACAAAAGAAAATTCTCTTTCTTCTACAAAGCAGGGACCAACAGGTGGACATTATACATACCTCGTTGGGCCAAAAACAAGCGACCCAACAACAAAAGACAGAACTGCTTACAGTTATTGGTTTAGATATTATCCAGAAAATCCATACACTCTTGAAAAATCTGGCTATTTTGCACTCTTTGCCCAGGATAAATGGACTTTGACGGAAGGTCTTTTAGTCAACCTCGGAATCAGATTTGAAAGAAACTCTATGAAGCCACTTGGTGGTCAATATTTTGACCTTGATTCGTGGTCACCAAGAGTTTCAGTTTCATGGGATCCGTGGAAAAACGGCAGATCAAAGTTTTATGCATCATGGGGAAGATATGTTGAAAAAATCCCAACTGGGTTCCTCAGTGAAATGGAACCTGGACACGGTTACATTTATGAATATTTCCAGGGAACAAATCCGTGGATGACTATCTATTCTGGTAACCTTCCTGCAACGATTATCCCTGGAACTGACAACCAATACGCAGATGAGGTTACCGCAGGTTTTGATGTTGAAGTTACACCCGATTTTGGCTTGAGCGTAGTTGCTCAATATAGAGACCTCAAAAAGGTCATTGAAGATATGGGCTATGTTGACAGTCAAGGGAATATCAACTACCTTATTGGAAACCCTGATGGAACCTATCCTCCTCAACTTGGTAATCTGTCTGACTGGAATGGCATGGTTTACGGAGTTCCAAGCCCCTGGCCTAAACCAATAAGAAGATACAAGTCCTTAACAATTAAGGCAAACAAGAGAATGTCAAACCACTGGTTCTTCAATGGTTCCTATGTTCTCTCATCATTAAAAGGAAACTTTGAAGGTGGTGGAAGAGGATATTCCTCTGCCTGGGGTAACAGCCACGCTTCACAATACTATGACCTTCCTGATCCGTTACTTATAAGAAACACCTATGGATTCCTTCCTACTGATAGAAGACATGTTTTAAAAGCACAAGGATCTTACAAATTCGATCAGTGGGGATGGGGTGCTTTCACAGTTGGCGGTTCGTTGAATTTTCAGACGGGAAGACCACTCAACAAATTGGGCATTTATGATATGAATTTTGTTCTCCAGAATGGTTATGATGGTGCCGATTATTTCATGGTTCCAAGAGGTAGTGCGGGTAGGCTTCCATCCACCTGGACTCTTGACCTTCACGCAGAATATTCCTTCAAAATCTGGAAGACCGATTGGACACTTATAGCAGACATCTTTAATGTTACAAACAACCAGACTGCAACCAGCAAATATGAAACCGTAAACTATTACGGCTCAACAATGTGGAATGGACTTCCAAGATGGGGACAAACCACCGGAAGACAATCTCCTCGTTATGCCAAAGTTGGATTCAAAATGACATTCTAATTTATTTTTGTTAATAGTTTTTTAAAAGCCCCGGGGAAACCCGGGGCTTTTTTCTAAAGTAAATAAAAGAGACAAATTGTCATTCACTGAATTTTAATCTTGCTTAGAAAACTCTCCTGCAAATTTTTTGCAGATTTAAAGAATAGATATAAAAATAAAATTTTCCCAAAATAAATCTAATCTTTAATTTAGTCTTGTTTTATAATTCTTTCTTTAAATATTCTCAAGTTAGTTTTTTAAATATAAGAGGGTCATACTGGGCTACTTTTTATGGACAGGCAGTTTTTTAACTTTTTGTTATGATTTATTTTTTTTCTTTTTTGTTTCTAATCTTACACTCACCCATTTTCCTAAAATTCTAATTTAAGTAAAAATCTACATTACATTTTCCCCTACTTTCAAGAGAGGGTGGATGAAATCCCCCTTCTTTGGGAAGTCTGGTCGGGG
>DHFQ01000134.1:4545-8942 GCA_002402325.1 Candidatus Aminicenantes bacterium UBA4820 | reverse complement strand
AATGTCTGGTACTATTTAGTCAGGATAGAGAATCCCTGTGGGTATCAGATGGGGAGTGGTTCAAACGGCACCCCAAGAAGTGGAAGAAGTTGCCCTTAGAAAGCATTAGATAAATTCTATAAAAAAAGGGAGGCGATATATCGCCTCCTTTTTTTATTGCCAGGTTTTCCAGAAAATAAAACAATTTTCTTTACTCAGGTTAGACCAAAAAATGGCGTCTTTATTTTTTTCTATACTCTTCAAGTCCCTTTAGAAGAATTTCTCCTGCTCTTTTTGTCTTTTCAACATTCAAAACATAGGCAAGCCTGACTTCGTCTTTTCCAGCACCTTCTGTGGCATAAAATCCATCGCCAGGGGCAACCATAGTAGTTTCTCCTTTGTCGTTAAAGTCCTTTAAAAGGAAAGAGGCAAAATCATCGCTATCCTCAACTGGAAGTTTAGCCATAATGTAAAATGCTCCCTGAGGCTTTTTGACGACGATTTCTCTGTTTGAGTTTAAAACTTCAAGAAGGACATCTCTTCTCTTCTGGTATTCAACTCTAATTGGATCAAAATAGGATGGGTCCATTCTGTATGCTGCAATTGCTCCAATTTGTTCCAATGTTGGCGGGCAGAGTCGTGCTTGAGCAAATTTTAAAGCAGATTCCATAACCTTCTTATTTTTGCAAATTAGAAATCCAACCCTCGCCCCGCATGCTGAAAATCTTTTTGAAATTGAATCGCAGACTATGCATCTTTCATCTGCACCCTTTATCTCAAAAATTGATGTAGCCTTTGCACCTTCGTAGGTGAATTCCCTGTAGACCTCATCAGAAATTATGAAAAGGTCAAATTTTTTGGCAACAGCCACGATTCTTTCAAGTTCTTCAGGTGTTAGGATATGTCCTGTAGGATTATTTGGTGAACAGATGATTATAGCCCTTGTTTTTGAAGTGATTTTCTTTTCAATCTCTTCAAAGGATGGGATTGCAAAACCATCTTCAGCCTTTGTTGTAACAGGGACAACCTTTATCCCTGCGATTGTTCCAAAACCATTGTAGTTGGTGTAAAAAGGTTCAAAAACGAGAACCTCATCTGATGGGTCTGAAACGAGGCAGAGGGAGTACAAAACTGCCTCACTTCCAGCGGTTGTAACTTGAATTTCTGACTGGTTTAAGGAAACTCCAAATCTTCCGAAATATTGAGCAACAGCATCCTTCAATTCAGGAAAACCATCTGAAAGTCCATAAGCAAGGACTTTCTCATCGTAATTTTTTACTGCATCCCAGAATGGCTTTGGTGTTTCAATATCGGGTTGACCTATGTTTAAATGGTGAACGACAATTCCTCTTTTTTTTGCATCAAGTAGTAAAGGCGTAAGCCTTCTAATTGGTGATGCTTGAACATTAATCGCTCTTGAAGAAAGTCTCATTTTTTCCCCCTTTACATCTTTTTCAATTCATCAAAATTGTTTTTTATTAAAGGAAACATACCTTTTAGTAAATTTTTGTCATTCAAATCAATTCCAAGAAAATCTTTGAGAAGTTTCTCTGGTTCCCTATCCATTCCATTTTCAACCATTGCAACATACTTTTTTGAAAAACCTTGAGGGTCTTTTTTAAATAGTTCATAGTATTTCATTGCCAGAATTTGTGCAACGACATAGTTTTTATAGTATGTTGGAACTGAAACATAATGGTGCTTTCTTAACCAGATATATTTAAGTTGAGGATACTTATCAAAGAAAATGTCATATTTCTTTCCCACTTCAACGCAAACATCGTTAAATCCATTTCCATCTTTTATCTTAGAAGAAGAGACTTCATCGTAAGAAACCATCTCAAACTTCGCTCTCCTTGCCAACTCCCAGAGATACATCTGTTCGTTGAGAAAATCGTAAATTACACCCTTTTTCTCTTTCTCATCTTTCAAAGTTTTTAAGAGATAGTCCCTTAAAAGGTATTCGTTGAACATCGCAAAAGATTCTGTCAAATAGGGTGGACCTTGAGAAAACATCTCTCCATTTCTGTAAAGCAAAGTTAGTCTATGGTGAACCGCATGCCCGCTTTCGTGAGCAATTGTTGAAACATCCGAAAGATATCCCTGAAAATTGTCCTGAAAAAATCCAAAACCAGCCTCACAAAATGCTCCCTGCCTTCTGTTTGGACCACCAACAATGTCAATTCTTCCATTTTGAGGATTTAAAAGTGCATCAATTTCTTTTGAATATTTTTCGCCAAGAGGGGATAGAGCCTTCTTAATTAAATCCACCGCTTCCGATGCTGTAAACCTTAAATCCTTTGCATCTTTCAATGTAACATCCAGATCCCATATTTCTGGAGAATCAATATTTTCAGCCTTTTTTGCGTTTTCTAATTTGAATTTCTGGTAGTCTGAATAAAGAGAGACATTCTCTTCAAGTTGAGAAAAGATGTTCTCAATCTCATCTTTCTTTAGATAACTATCAAAGAGACTTTCATCATACTCATTTTCAAAGCCTCTCATCTTTGCCTCTTCGTTTAAAGACTTAATAAGGTTGTATAAAGCAAATCCACAAAGGTCTGAAATTGATTCAAGCCCTTTAAAATAATCCTTGAAAACTTTTTCTCTAATGTTTCTATCGTTACATTTCATCAAAGTATCAAAATTTTGTGATATTTCATAACTTGCCCCATCGCATAAAACCTTTCCAAAATTTGTTCTATCAAAGGAGAGTTGAAATAGTGCACTCTCCCATTCAAATCTCGTTGGGGAGAGTTTTGATAAAACTTCCTCTTTTTCTTTGGAAAGATAGTAAGGTGATTTTCTAACTGTATCATTTATGAAGAAAGAATACTTTTGAAGGTTCGGTTCCTCCTTCAAAAACTGTTTGAACTTCTCTTCAGTCAAGTTTTTTAATTCAACCTTTATAAAAGCCATTTTTGATTCGCTTTCTGATGAGAATTCATAGTAATTTTCTATTGCTTCTCTATCTTTTGTATTTATTGCCTCTCTAAATTCTCCATAGGCGTAAAGGCGGTAATAAACCGAAGTGTATTCATTCAAAAGGTCGTAAAGTTCAAGAAGTTCTTTTGCGGATGTTCCAACCTTCCCTTTATGTAACTCAATTTTTGAAACAATTTCTTTTCCCTTTAAAAGGTCAGTTTTATACTCATCTTCATTTTGATAGAAGTTCTTTTTCAAATCAAATCTAAATATTTGTTTATCTTTTTCTGAAAATGGTTCAAAAGCCATCGCAAACAGAGACAAAAATAGTGTTAAGACAAAAATAAAATTTACTTTCAAGATGGTACCTCCTTTTATTTGTTTTTATCACCGCTTTCAATTCCTTTTTTGAGACTCAAAAGTTGTCTTTCAAGCAAAGCCCTTTCCATAGCAAGACCTGCTTGAATCATAAATATTTCCATAGCGGATAAATCTTTTATAGGCTCTTGTGAAACTGCATTATCGGCATAAAGTATCGCTATTACCCTTCCTCTGCTCAACATTGGAATATAGACGAACTCCTCTGGAATAAAATTTCCTATCGCCTGGCAGAAGGCTCGGTCTATTTCGGTTGCATCTTCAATTTTTTTCAGGATCGTGCACTTTTCTTCTATCACCCTTTTCCAAACTGCATCTACATTTGCGGGCATTCTCAGCCTTAAAACTTTTTTGCTCATAGGCTCCTGATCGCCCGTGAGCCCAAAACCACCAAGCCCTATTATCTCATCTCTTTTTACAAGCAAAAGTATCGCTCTTTCAAAATATTCTGAGGCAAGTCTTAAAACGAGCAAACTTATCTCGGATGATTCTCTTGGATTTGCAAGTTCACCAAGGAGCCCTTTCAAAAATGAGAGTTGATCCCTGACCTTGACACCTTCAGGTGTTGGTTCAGCACCCAATTCTTTGAAGAATCTTACAACCTCTTCCTCTTGAGGCGGCAAGATTTCATCTATTTTTCTTGTCAGGTTTTCTGCAAACTCAGAAATTGCTGTTTCAATCTCTCCTAATTTTAGTCTTGCAAGATCGGGCTTCCTTATTACTTTTACTGCCCCTTTTGCTATTGCAATGTCATCCATACGAGGGTCTTCTATATCAGAGAGAAGAAATATTTTTACTTCGGGGAATTCCTCTCTTGACCTATCAAGAATTTCAAGCCCGCCCGTGTAACCTTTACCATCCAGAGTTGCCATAAGAAGATCCGTGATAACTATAAATGGCCTTTTTTTCTCAAGTAAAGTCCTGGTAACAGTAATGTAATCCTTTAGATTTGAGACCCTCTCCACAAAAGAAAAGTGTTCAATAAGGTTTTGCCATAAAATATTTTTGAAAATTGATTCCTCAGAAACAAGTACGATTGTAATAGCGCTTTTTGCCGGATTTATCCTTAGCATTGGAGGTGTTAACTTAATTGTCTCTTTTTCTTCCAACTTTGT
>DHFQ01000134.1:0-4513 GCA_002402325.1 Candidatus Aminicenantes bacterium UBA4820 | reverse complement strand
CTTGAAATATTAGAAATAGGGGGAGTCTCTTTCACCATTTTTTGCTGTGGTTGAAGTTTGGGTGCACTTTCTTCAATAAAACTTTGCGTAAGTAATGCTTGAGGTGGAACAGGCTCTGAAAGTGGATAAAAAGTTGGCGGAGCGTTTGCAACCTCCATCTCTTCAGCAAGAAAGAAGGAAAATTCACCTCTATTACTCTCCCTCGTGAGAAATTTAAGTCTTCTCCCCAACTCCTGCCTTCTTGCCTGTTCAAGGAGTCTATCATTCAGGTAATCTCTCTCAACCATTTTTTCTATTGCTTTTTTGGGATTTTTTTCACAACTTGAAAGCACTTCCTTTTTTTCGGAGGGATCAATTATTCCCTGAGATTCAAAAAGGTCTATGAATTCAAATTCGTCAAAATCGCCTAAAATTTCAGTTATTTTTCCAGAGGAAAAATAGATGTAATAAGTCTCATTGTCCTTAAGATTGAGCCTTAAAATTCCGGTTCTTTTAGATACATTCACTATTTGAAGTATATCTAAAAGAGAAAGGTCTTCAAGACTTCCAATTAGACCCATTTATCCTCCAGGGCAAACAAGTTCAATCTAATTATTCTACACCATTTAAGAATTTTGTGCATCTTTTAAATAAAAAACGACCTTTTTACCTATTTCATTTCTAAATTCAATCTCACCTAAAAGTTTTCTCTCGCCCGTATCCGAGATAAATCCCATCTGATAAACTCCCTCAACCTCAACGAAAAAAGCGAAGTTTCCATTAAAAAGTTTTGATTCAATAAATTTTTCACCAGATTTTATAACGACCTTACCCGAGCAGGGGAGGTCTTTCTCTTTTAAAACTTTTCCAATGACTACACCGGGAGACGATTGCTCATAGCGCGTTCTTCTAAAGAATGTTACCTGTTGAGGAGACTCAGGGTTGTAAAAAATTCTATCGCTATTTTCTATAAGTTTTATACTACAATCTTTGAGTTCATTTTTTTTCTCTTTTGTAAAATCATCAAAGTAATCGAGAAATATGTAGTACTCTGTAACAAATCCAGAGGAGAAGAGTGGGTCAAGGAGAATCTTTCTTTTGTCAGGAACCTCAACGATTAACCATGAGTGCAAGGCTCCACCCCTTAAATTAAAAATTTCACTTTCTGGATTAAACTTTATCCCTATGACAATTTGTGAAGGGATTTTAAGTAAATCAAGGTAGAATTTCATCACTCTGCAAAAGGAAAGGCAGGAAAGATTTTTTTGCTTAAGAATTTCCTCAAGTTTTAAATTTTCATCATTTCTCTCAAGATAGTTATAGGTTTCATTTATTTCTTTGACTAAGGCAAGGATTGCTCCATCAAGAGAATTCTCTTTTGACAGAGTTAGTATTATTCTTTCACTATTTTGTTTATCTCCACTTTTTATCTTTTTTATTTTATCTTTATCAAGAAAGAATGATTCCCTTAAATCAAGAGAATCCGCCTTCGCTTCAACTTTTATCAAATATCCATCATCCTTTTTCTCACACCTCTGCGTAAAGCAATCCGCCTCAAAATTTTTCATCTTATATGATGTCTTGAAAAAATATGAAGCGGAGGAGATTCCTTTAACACTTCCTGAAACAAAGGAGGAACCCTCTGCTAAAGTCAAAATTGTCAGGCTCATTGAAACTAAAAAACTAACTATTTTTCTTTGTTTTAACGGATTTATCATGCATTACCGCATCAAGAACGCCGTTCAAAAATTTGCTTGACTCTTCGCTTCCATACATTTTTGCAAGAACAATTGCCTCATTTAAAGCAACCTTTTCCGGGACAGTTGGATCAAATTTCATTTCAAAAATTGCAAGCCTCAAAATTGACTTATCAGTTTGATTTAATCTCTCAAGGCTCCAGTTTTTTAAGTGCCTTCTTAAAATATCATCAATCTCATCCCTGTTGTTGTAAAGTCCTAAAAGCCTCTCTTTTGCAAAAGTTTTAACCTTTTTGGAACTTTTCTCCTGTTCCAACTGTGCAAGAGCCTTCTCCTCAAAATTGACTCCAAGGTCAATTTGATAAATGTATCTTAGCGCAAGTTGTCTACCTTCTCTTCTTATTCCCATAAGTTAGAGCGATTTGTAGAGATTAGCCATCTCAATTGCTGTCATTGCAGCAAAAAAGCCCTTGTTGCCCGATTTGCTTCCCGCTCTTTCAACCGCCTGTTCTATATTTTCAGCGGTTATCACTCCAAAGGCTATTGGGCAATCTGTTTCAAGGGCAGATTGGGCAATTCCTTTTGCTGTTTCAGATGCGATGAAGTCAAAGTGGGGGGTTGACCCCTGTATCAAAACACCAAGCGCTATGATGGCATCAAATTTTTTAGTCTTTGCGAGTTTTTTTGCAACGAGGGGAAGTTCAAAACTTCCGGGAACCCATACAACGGTGATTTTTTCTTCCTGACAACCGTGCCTTTTCAAAGCATCAAGGGCGCCATCAAGAATTTTTTTTGAAAAGAAGTCGTTGAACCTGCTGATAACGATACCAAAAGACAAATTTTTTGCTGAAAGTTGTCCTTCTACTATTTTCATCTTTCACTCCTAAACTTTATTTTACACCAAAAATTGCAAAAATTCATCTTTTCTTATTTTCAGGGTCTCAAAATCAAGAGAGAGCAGGGGATCCACTGAAAAATCTGAAACCGCAAAAGATGCTGAAACAGTTGCAAAAAGCAACGCCTCCTTCATTTTTTCAAAAGAAATTTCTCCCTCTTTTCTCAAAAAACCTATGAACGCTCCCGCAAACGAGTCTCCCGCACCCGTTGGGTCAACAACCTTTCTTAAGGGATAGGCAGGAAGTATAAAAAGATTATCTTTTGAAAAGAGAATTGAGCCATATTCACCCCTTTTTACGATGAGGTTTTTGAGGCTTGAGTTAAAAAGTTTTTCCGCCGCTACAAATGTGTTTTTTTCACCTGTCAAAAGTTTCAATTCTCCTTCATTCAGAAAAAGGAGGTTAATATGTTTAAATAATTCAAATATTTTTTCTCTCTTTGTCTCAATCCAGTAATTCATCGTGTCAAGCGCTGAAAATTTCAGATTGTTCATTTGACCTATTATCTCTTTTTGAAAATCGGGGTCAATATTTGCAAGAAAAAGAAAATTGGAATCTTTAAACTCTTCTGGAATTTTTGTCTCAAATTTTAAAAGACAGTTTAGTTCGGTTTTTAATGTCTCGGCATTGTTTAAGTCATTTCTATAACTTCCCTCCCAGAAAAACGATTTTTCACCTTCAATCCTTTTAAGTTTATCAATATCAATTCCCGAGTTTCTTAATTTTAAAAGGTCTTCCTCAAGATAGTCATCACCAATAGTTGAAAAAAGTGAAACCTCTCCAAATAATCTTGCTGAAAGTGAAGCATAAACACCTGAGCCACCTATGACCCTTTCTCTTTTCCCGTAAGGAGTTTCAATCGTGTCATAAGCGACCGTTCCAACTATTAAAAGTTTATTTTCCATTTCTCTCTTCCCATTTCAATAAAAGCGGCTTTAACTTCCTGTATGTTGAAATTTTCCATTGAGCCTTATCTGTAACAATTGCGTTTTTAAGTGCGTGATGGCATTCGCAATCGTCAAGCGAATCCTCTCTTATCACATCACAAATAACCTTCTGGGCGTTTTTGGTGTTCTTTTCCATTATTTCAAGAACTGTTTCAATTTTAACTTCCTCTTCAACGGGATGCCAGCAATCGTAATCTGTTACGAGTGCAAGTGTAGCGTAACAAATTTCTGCTTCCCTTGAGAGTTTTGCCTCCTGAAGGTTTGTCATCCCGATGATGCTCATTCCCATTGATTTATAAAAAAGACTTTCCGCCTGCGTAGAAAATTGTGGTCCCTCCATACAGAGATAAGTTCCGCTTCTATGAAAAGAGATTTTGTTTTTACTAAGCGATTTTAAAAGCCTTTGGCGCAATTTTTCACAAAAAGGTTTTGCAAAACTTATATGTGCAACAATTCCTTCACCGAAAAAAGTATCTTCCCTGTGTCTTGTTCTGTCAAAAAGTTGATCAGGAACAACCATATCACCGGGATGGATTTCTTCCTTCAAACTTCCAACAGCAGAAGCGGAGATTATTGCCTTGACTCCAAGAAGTTTGAAGGCATAGATATTTGCCCTGAAGTTAACTTCTGTTGGTGAAATCGTGTGGTGTCTTCCATGCCTTGCGAGGAAAGCGACCTTTTTTCCTGAAAGTTCACCAAGAACAAAATCATCAGAAGGATTACCAAAAGGTGTTTTTATGTTTATTTCTCCCGTTTTTTTGAACGACGGGAGGCTGTAGAATCCAGAGCCACCGATTACTCCATAATCAACTTCATACATCTTCATTCCTCCAGAGTTTAAGATTACCATTAAAATTGAGTTTTGGCAAAAAAGACTCCTCCCCTTCCAGAGGAGGCGGGGAGGGGTCTGGGTGGGGTTTCCATTCTCTCCTCCCCTTCCAGGGGAGGGCAGGGAGGGGTTTCCTTGACACTTTCTCCCCATCTCAGGGGGAGA
>DHFQ01000154.1 GCA_002402325.1 Candidatus Aminicenantes bacterium UBA4820 | reverse complement strand
CAAATTGATTTTGTTCATCTTTGTTTTATGTCTGATCCATTTATGTATGATTTTGAGAAAAAGCAATTGGTTCCAGAAGTAAAAGAACTGACATTAAAAATAATAGAGAAACTAAATAAAGAGGGTATTAAAGTAACGACGTTAACAAAAGGAATTTATCCTGAAGAACTTCTGGATAAAAATAGATATTCTCAAGCCAATGAGTATGGTATCACATTGGTTTCATTGAATGATGATTTCAAAAAAGAATATGAACCGTTTTCTGCAAATTACGAAGATAGAATTAACTCCCTCAAAAGATTGTCTCAGGCTGGCTTCAATACCTGGGTAAGTATGGAACCATACCCTACTCCTGCCTTAGATAAAACAGCAACTAACATAGAAAATATCTTTGAGAAAATACGATTTGTAAATAAGATAATTTTCGGTAAATTAAATTATAATAGGCTTGCTAACTACAAAAATAACGCAAGTTCAGTATGGAAAAATAGTGATGATTTTTATAAAGAGATAGCAGCGAAAGTTATAGACTTTTGTAAGGGAAATAATATTAAGTGTCACATAAAACTTGGTACACCTTTAAGTAACTACAATACAAACAATATTTTCAAAAAATAAATGGAATCATCAAATAAACAAATCGGCTTTATTCCGCCGCATGGCGGTTATGAGAATCTGATGTTGTATCAAATCGCAGAAATTGTTTTCGATGCATTGGGACTTACTGAAGAAGAACAAAAGTAGGTTTACCGGGCAGTCGCCGAACTGGTAAAAACAAGGAACGTGTAATATTTTCTTACATTACTTGACATTTTATCCTACATTTTGTAAAATACTTTGAGGTGGATATTTGATAATTTAAAGGAGGTTGTAATATGAATAAAAGATTGGCAGGCGAAAAAATAAGAAAATTGCGTGAAAAATATAAACTAACACAACAAGATTTAGCCAAAAGATTACATATTCCGCGTCCCTCTGTTTCTCAGATTGAGGCAGGTCAAAGAGAAATAACATCTTCTGAACTTGCAAAGATATCACAAATATTTGAAATCTCAATAGATGAATTATTAAATCAAAACACTTTGAATAATCAACTTAGAAAACTCAGACATAGAGGTAAGTTACTCAAATTTAATAAAGAAGCATTTAAGGAAGTTCTTCTTTATATTCTTGAAAAATGCGGAGCCAGACCCAATGTAGGTAAAACAGTTTTATATAAACTTCTTTATTTTTGTGACTTTAACCACTATGAACTGTATGAAGAACCTATAACAGGTGCTGCCTACAGAAAAATAACTTATGGACCTGCACCGTGTGAATTTGAAACAATAATTGAAGAGATGAAAAAACAAAAAAAGATAATAGAACTCACCACTGAGTATTATAATCAGCCTCAAATAAAATACTTGCCATTAGTTGAACCAGATTTAACAAAACTAACAGCAAGACAAAAAGAGGTAATTGATAGAGTCATTGAAAGTTTGGCAACATTAGATGCAACTACTATAAGTAATTATTCTCACGAAGATATTCCATGGAAAAGTACCAAAGAAAAAGAAATCATTGATTACGAACTTGTTTTTTATAGAACACCACCATATTCAGTAAGGGCTTATCCTGAAGAATAAAGAGTAATTCTATGCAATTCACCTCTATTAATGAATTTAATATGGAATTTAATAATCTTTTAAAAAAATGGCAAAGTTTAAAAGATGATTTAGAGAGATTAAAAAATGTTTTACAACAAATGGCTCGGGGATATCCTCCCGGTACTGTGAGAATAAGTGGTTTAGGAATAAAAACTGAAATATATAAAGTTAAACATTTCAGATGTAAAGATATGAAAGGTAAAGGAAGTCATAGTGGAATAAGAATTGTTTATGCTTATTTTCCAGAACAAGACAAAATAGAATTTGTCGAAATTTATTATAAAGAAAAAGATGACCGTGATTGTGACAAAGAGAGGATAAAGAAATTTTATACCTGACCATAAAGAACTTGATTAGATTATTTTTGATGCCCTGGGTCTTACCGAAGAAGAAAGCAAAGAGGTTTATTGGTCAGTCGCCGAATTGGCAAAAGCAAGTCTGGATAAGGAAAGGAGTGTGTGAAGTGTATGAGTAAAAATACGAGCATCAAGGAAATTGAAAGATTACTTCGGTTTCAAAAAGAGGATTTCCCTGAATTACATCAAGCAGCTGAAAATAATAGTATTATTTTGTTTATTGGGGCTGGTATAGCAAAACTCTATGGTTGCCCTCTTTGGAATGAGATGGCAAATCTTTTAGTCCAAGAGCTCAGAAAAAATAAAATGTTAGACTATGCCGAAGAAAAAGTTTTATTAGATGATGCCCTTACAAATCCCCGTAAAGTCATCAGTATTTGCTATAAAAGATGTTTTGATAATAATAAAATATCAATATATGAGAATTCTATAAAAGAATCTGTAAAAATTGAAGATGATAATAAAGATAAACCAAATAATATTTTTAATAAGATTTTCTCTCTCAAAGCGATAACACATTTTACAACAAATATTGATGATGGTTTAAAAAATTATGTCCAAAAGGTAAAAAGTTCTGGGAATAAGATAGATATTTATAATTGTACAGCACCTAGTGATAAGAAAAGAATTGAGCAAGTTAATTATAATATCTTTAAGGATGGTAATGTCATATATTTGCACGGTAATATTGAAAATATTTCTGAATGTATTTTATCCGTTGATAAATATCTATCATTTTATAACGAAAGTAATACCTTTTTAAATGAACTATTTTTAAAAATTAAAAAAAATAAAACTATTATAATTTTTATAGGTTACTCTTTAAATGAATGGGATATAATTGAAAGAATATATAAAATGAAAAATGGACCCAAAGAAGTAGTTGCTTATCTTTTAAGCCCTATTTTTTCAAGTGAACGTATAAAATTTAATCTTGAAAAAGACTACTACGAGTCATTTGGAGTAAAAGCAATCCCTTACATTATTGATGAACAGGGTTATGAAACAATAAATTTAGTTTTGGATAATTTATCAAAATCAATAGCCCAAAATATACATGATCCTTACGAGATTTTTTCTCAAATCGATGAGGTTAATAGGTTAGATTCTAAAAAATTGAACTTTTTGCTTGCTAAAATTTCAAAAAGAACCGCTTATGAAGATAAATTTTTTAAAAAAATTAAAGACATCAAATGTTTTGATGAGTTAAAAAAACGAGGTTATTTTAAACCAAATCCAGATACGCAACCACAAGAGACTGAAAAAGGATTTTTCTTTATCCCGTACTGGAATGTTCTTCCTTATTTAGAAAAAGTCTCGCAGCAAGTTGATAAGCCTGAAAATGAAAAATATATTAACAAGTTAATCAAAATAATAAGGGATGTTACCAATTATCATATTAAAAATAATAAAGTTTTAGATAACTACCGCACATGGTATTACTTTGTAAAAATTCTCTGCAATATCCCAAATGATAAAATACCAATTGACATTATTGATTTAATTCCCATCTGGCTTGACTCAAGGTTTGATACCTTGCTCCAGAGTTCGGAAATTACGACAAAGTTGTTGCCCAAATTTTTGACAGATAATCCAGATGATATTCAAAAAGCAGAAAAAATTATTGAGTATATAACAGAGCCTATAAATACTGTAATAGAACCGTTCTGGTTAAAAGAAACCTTTGAGAAATATTCCGAACTCATTGGCAGTAAATGTTCAGCAAAAGTCATTGAAGATTTGACTACGAAGATAAAAAAAATTCTTACAAATAAGCAATATGCGATATATCATTCTTTTTACAATGAAGGTAAGTTCTATACAAAAAGACCTTTAGAGGCACTAACCTTTATTTTAAAGAGAGTCCTGCTTGCAAAAGCAAAACACGATAGTAATGTTACTAAAGAAATATTGAAAAAATTTCTTGAAGATAAAGATTTATATTTTCCCAAAATGGCACTCTATGTTATGGGGCAAAATATGGACAAATATGAGGAGTTGTTTTGGGAAGTAGTAGCAACGGATACAGGTGAATTAATTTTTGCGAATACATTATATGTTGGAGATGAACTAAAGTATGTATTAAAAAATCTCAAAAACCTGACCGATGAGAGAACAAAAATAATTCAGGAAAAAATTGATAATGCTGTAAAAAGACAAAACTTTAAAAAAGATGCTGAAAGAGATATTGCATTATATAAACAGAAAATTTACCAGGCTCTATCTCATGACCCATTTTTCAAAAATCTTTATGATAAAATGAAAAAAATAACAAATGTTGATGTGGAACTCAAACCAGCTATAGGGAAGGGTGAAATAAGTGTAGGACCAGGACCTTCGCTATTAACAAAAGATAAAATTATGAAAATGCCTAATGATAAACTTGCAGAATATCTTGAAAAATTTAAGACTGAAAACCATTGGAAAGGACCAACTGTTGGCGGACTTGCTGATTTATTGGCTGAAATTGCTAAAGAAAATCCTGATAAATTTACTGAACATATTGACCCATTTGTTAATACTGGTTATTACTACATTTATAAGATTTTACAAGGTATAAAAGACGCCTGGAATGCAAAAAAAGAAATAGATTGGGAAACATTACTAAATTTCATTGAAAAATATATTAGTCGTAAAGAATTCTGGGAGGACAAATTTATAATAGATGATGATGGCTGGAATGCCACTCACAAATGGATTGTAGGTAAAGTTTCTGAAGTAATCCAGGATGGAACAAGTGATGACTCATTGGCTTTTCCTGAAAAGCACTTTGAGCAAGCAGAAAAGATCATTTTTCTGTTATTGAATCACCTAAAATCTGAAGAAAATAAAGAGATAACCGATTATGTTATATATACTTTGAATTCACCTTGGGGAAAGACAATATCTGCCCTTATAAATCTTGCTTTAAGAAAGGCTCGTGTTGATGAGAAAAATGGTATCAAAAGTAATACAAAATGGTCAATTGAATTAAAACAAAAGTATGAAGAAATATTAGATAAAAAAATCATCGAAGGGTATACCTGTTTTGGGCAATACTTACCCATCTTTTATCATTTGGACAAAGAATGGGTTAAGGAAAAAATCAAGTCCCTCGAAGATGAAAAGGGCACCGAATACTGGGAAGCATTTATGGCTGGATATTTATACGATTGTAAAGTTGATGATGACCTTTATAATTTAATGAGATTCCATTATTCTTACGGCATTGCTTATAATTTTAAAGAAAAAATATATAATGAACTATTAGTTCAGGATATCGCTATAGGCTATTTTAGAAATAAGGAAACATTGAATGAGGAAGGAAGTTTGTTTAAAGAAATATTGGATAATTTTAAGTATGAACAAATTGAGGCTATTATCAGTTTATTCGGGGCGCAGAAAGAATATCTTACAAAAGATGATGAAATAAGCACAAATATCAGAGAAAAGATAATTGAATTCTGGGGGTGGTTGTTCAATAAGTATAAAGACAAACAGGTTATTGATGAAAATGATAAAAAGATTCTCTCAGATGTTTCACAATTGACAGTATTTCTACCTAAAATTGATAAAGAAAATTCAGAATGGTTAAAGGTATCAGCACAGTATGTTGGAGTAGATTTCAGTTCATCATTCTTTATCGAATATTTAGATAATCTTAAAGATAAAGGTGATAATAAAGAAACATCTAAATACATAGGAGAAATCTTTCTAAATATGCTAAGTAATTTCACCCCTGATTATGATCAGGAACACATCCGCTCAATAATAAAATTTCTCTTTGAAGAAGGTAATAAAGACACAGCCCGTGAAATATGCAATATATATGCTCAAAGAGGTTACGAATTCCTTAGAGATATTTATGATAACTATGAAGATAGATAGAAAGATAATAGTTAAAAATAATGCTGAATAAAGCAGAGGGTGTGTGAGGATGATATTGAATAAAAAAACAATGGATAATAACAAATATAATCGCCATTCCATTCGGGTAAAAAATTACGATTATTCATCGCCAGGTACATATTTCATCACCATTTGCACGTACAAGCGCCAATGTTTATTTGGTGAAATTGTAAATGGTGAAATGCGTTTGAATGAATATGGGGAAATTGTTCGTGATGAATGGTTTTGTTCGGTGCATATCCGAAATGAAATCGAATTAATTGAAAATGAATTTATTGTAATGCCCAATCATATTCACGGGGTTGTGTGGATTGTTGAAAATGTAGGGGCGACCGGCCGGTCGCCCCTACGGACTTTCCTCTCTTTTCAGGAGAAGAAGACCCATCTTCCCCTGAAAGACCCGTCTCCCCCTGAAAGGGGAAGGGAGAAAGGTAAGCGAGGATTTTTCAAATCCTTGTAAATTCAATGAGTATGTTCGTTCCCGGTTCCATATTGTCAATGTTGATGCTTCCGTTGTATTTTGAGACGATTTCTCTTACAAGAAAAAGTCCCAATCCAAGTCCTTTTTCTTTAAAAGATGCGACCTCTTTACTCTCCGCCATCTTTGGCTCTATTATTATCTGCTTATCTTCTTTAGGAAAACCTTGACCATAATCCCTCACAGAAAAAATTACTCTCTCTTTTTCATTTAAAATGAAAACCTTTATTTTTTCACCATCAGGGCTATATTTTATTGCATTGTCAATAAGTTGCTCCATTAAAATTGAGNNGGGACCAACCTTGCAACAGTGAGGTTTAAAACCTCTGTCAAATTTGTCTCCTCCCCTTTTATTGGCTCTTTTACAGATGAAAATGAAAGGATTGAATTAAAAAGTTCTTCAAGGTGGTCGCTCTCTTTTTTGATTGTTGTCAAAAAGTTTTTTCCCTTTTCTAACATCTCTTCTGGATGACGAAGGAGGAAATCGCTATAAGATTTTATGTTTGATAGAGGAGTTCTAATTTCGTGAGAAATGTTGTCAAGAAATGCCCTCTTCACTTTGTCCACCGCTTTCAACCCCTCCAGAGCCTTTGAAAGTTCCGCTGTTCTTTCTATAACCTTCCGTTCAAGGTTTTCATTTGCTTTTGAAATCTCGATGAAATATTTTTTGGAAAGAATAAGAGGTGAGACAAGCCCTTCATAAAGATGGAAGAAATTTTCCTCTTCCTGTGTTAAAGATTGATTTATTTTTGGATAGACAAATATAGAGTAAAAACTTCCGCTGCAATCGCCAAAACATAAAGTTAAAACGGTATCGGGAATCTCCACGCTTTTTCCCGTCAATTCTGTTATTCTTTCTCTTAGCCCATCAAGTCTGAATGATTCTCTTTTTTGAATAAGGTTTAAAGCGATGTTGCCTGAAGGGGTGTTACCAAATTTGACGAGGGGATCAAAATCTGTGTTAAAAACCCCCTTCAATTTTGTAGGATTTTTTTCTTCAACTTCAAAAAGAGAGTAGGAGTAATTCTTTTTAAACTGCGATATTTTTTGAAGTGAAGTTGTGATAATCTCATCGGGAGAATTCAATTCATTGAGAGTCTGAACCAAACCATAAAGAAATTGCATCTCCTCTACTTTTTCTTTGTATAGTCGGTTTAACCTTTCAACTTCGTTGTATTGTTCAGCAATTTCGGTCGTTGATTTTAAGGCTGCGGTAAGTTGCTCCTCTTCGCTCAAACCATAAACAGGAATGGTTGCTTGTAGATTTTCCTTTTCTACATCTGTTTTGATAACTCTGTCTTTAAACTGCTTAAAAAAGTTTGATATGTCTGCCCTTAATTTTTCCTCTGTTGCCCCTTTTTGTTCAAGTTTAAATTTCTTAGCAAAATAGACAAGGCTTTCTGCAACGGCACTTTCAAATGTTTCAACCACCCCATCGCCTCTTATTGCTGATGCTTTTGTTACCCCTTTGTATCCCTCAAATCCTATCTTTTCAACAATGGTTTTTTCGTCTGCAATTTCTTTAAGGTCTACTTTGTTGCATTGAATAATTATTGGAATTTCATTTATGTTCATCTTATTTGAAAGCAAATTTGCCTTCATATTTTCAAATGAGACTCTGTTGTCATCAAGCCTTGAAATTTGAGAATCTGCAACGAAGATGATAGCATCAGCACCCGTCAAAACTATCTTTCTTGTTATATTGTAATGAACCTGCCCGGGAACGGTATAAACTTGAACCCTGATGTTATACCCCTGAATCTCTCCAAGGTCAAATGGCAGCAGGTCAAAAAATAGAGTTCTATCTTCTGAAGTCTTTAAAGAGGTCAATGTTGTCTTTCCTTCAGGGTCTGTGATTTTGTGGAGAGTCTCAAGATTAGTGGTTTTTCCCCCTAAGGCAGGACCATAATAGACAATTTTAAAAATTATCTCTTTTTCTTTGTTCCTGAACTGAACCATAACCACTCTCCTCTGATGGACAAAGTAGACTACCCACAAAGGACAGTCCACTTCATTATTTAAAATATCACACAAATCGTAATATGACAAATTATCAATTATCTAACGATATTGCCCTTTTTTTGATAAATTTTTGCTGATATAATTGCCAAAGGAGGCAAAAATGGACGTTCAGGTAAGGATAATGATGTTGATCAAGGCGTTTATGGAAAAGCAGGTGTGGAAACCTCAGGATCTATATGAGAAATTGGAGTGTGGAAGGCACACATTTGCAAGGATAAGAAATGCGGCTTCAGCGGAATACAATTTTGAAATTAAATTTGATAACCATAAAAAGGTGTGGGTTTTTGAGCCAGGTGAACAGGTAAGCCTTCCTTATGTCTGGTTCACCCCTACAGATGTGATGGTTCTTTTGACATTGCTTGAAACATTCAAAGAACTTCCCTTTGGAGTCATCAAAAATGAAGCATTCCCTTTCAAAGAAAAACTTGAAAAGATGTTAAAAGCAAAAGATGTAAAACTTGAAGGGCTGCTTAAAAGCATCAGAATTCTTCCCATACATTACAGAAGGAAAATTCCAACCGAAGTTATGTCTTCAATTTGTGATGCAATAGTTGAAAAAAAGAGAATAAGGATAAAATATAAAGACAGGCAGGAGAACAAAGTAACTGAAAGAGTGGTTACTCCAATTCAAATTGTCAGATATAGAGACAACTGGTATCTTGATGCCTTCTGCCATCTAAAAAACACTTTAAGAATTTTCAGCCTTGACCGGATTGAAAATGCTGAGAAGACAAATGAAGATTCGATAAATCTCAATCAAGAAGAAGTGAGAAAATTTCTATCAGAATCTTACGGAATTTTTTCAGGAAGACCAAAGGCAAAGGCAGTTTTAAGATTTACTCCTCAAATTGCAAAATGGGTTGAAGCGGAGGAGTGGCATCCTAAACAAAAATCCCACTACGATAAAGAAGGATATTACATTCTTGAAATCCCCTACTCAGATGAGAGAGAACTTATACTTGATATAATGAGATATGGTGATGAAGTGAAAATCTTAAGGCCAACATCTTTGCAGGAGTTAGTCAAATCAAAACTAAAAAGAGCGCTAAAGCAATATAAGTAAATATTTTTTTACAATCAACCAAAACTTTTTTTAATCAAATTCGTATAAAAAATTTGAATTATGGTATTTTTAGATAAGGAGGAAAAAGTGAAGAAACTCCTCAAAATAGGCGTGTGGATTAGTGTATCTTTAATCGTAATTTTTCTCATTTACATTCTTTTCTTCAAAAAAAACAACAAGGAAAATTTGACACTTATTGAAGTAAAAAAGGGAACAATTGTAAAGAAAGCGGTTGCCGTTGGGCAGATTGAACCAAGGATAAAATTTCAGGTAAAGTCAAAAATCTCCGGAATTGTCAAAACCTGTGCGGTTGATGTTGGCGACACAGTCAAAACTGGAGACTTACTTTTTGAAATTGCACCCGACCCAACGCCACAGGAACTGATTGAAGTTACCAAAAATTACGATTATGCAAAGGCTTCTTATGAGCGTGCAAAGGCTGATTATGAAAGGGCTTTGGCTGTTTTTAAAGAGAGAATAATTTCGCAAAGCGAACTTGATGCAAAGAAGGAAAGTTTTGACCTTGCAAATTCAAATTTAATGAGGGCAAAAGAAACATTGGAACTTACTATGAAAGGCAGAGTCGCTTCTTCAAATGGAAAAATTGAAAACACCATAAAGGCTCAAGCGCCCGGATCTATTTTAACCCGTTCAGTCAACCCCGGTGATCCCGTTGTTCCTCTAACTTCGTATCAAGCAGGAACTGAACTTGCCACTCTTGCGGATATGTCAGATCTTATCTTCAAGGGAACGGTTGATGAGATTGATGTTGGAAAATTGAAGGAGGGAATGGAGGCAAGGGTGATAATTGGAGCAATGCCGGGCGATTTCCTTGAAGGAAAACTAACAAAAATCTCTCCGCAAGCAATTCAAAAGGAGGGCTCTACTCTTTTTGATGTTGAAATTGAACTAAATAACAAAAAAGGATTTCTTTTAAGGGCGGGTTACTCTTCAAATGCAGAACTCATTATTGAACAAAAGGAAAATGTTCTGACTATTCCCGAAAGACTTATCTCATTTGAAAATAGTGGAAAAGATGCCTTCGTTGAAGTTTCTACAAGTTCAAAAGAGGTAAAGAAAATTGGAATAAAAACAGGGTTATCAGATGGACTGAATATTGAGGTTGTTTCTGGATTGAAAGAGGGGGATAAAGTTGTTGAAAGACCTCCAAAGGAAATAGTTTAAAATGCTATTTTTAATTGATGCGTTCAGACAATTTTTCCTTGATTTAAAAACTCAAAAATTGAGAACATTTTTAACGACCTTTGGAATAATGTGGGGAACGGTTACTTTAAGCCTGCTTCTTGCCTTTGGTAATGGAATGTACAATCAGATGAAGAGGAGTTTTGCTGGAGTTGGAGATAGAATTGTCATCGCCTGGCCCTCTTTGACCTCACTTCCTTATGAAGGCATTGGAAAGGGAAGAAGGATTCGCATAAGCGATGAAGATATTGAACTTATAAGAAAAGGATCAAAGCTTCTTGAGTCAATCTCTCCGGAATATACATCAAATTTTAAAATTGACACGGGCAAAAAAAATTTTCTTGTTGACACCTCTGGTGTTGAACCCATTTTTGGAACAATGAGAAATCTCATTCCTCAAAAGGGAGGAAGGTTCATTGATGAAATTGATTTAAAAGAGAAAAAAAAGGTGATCTTTATTGGGAATGACCTTGCTAAAGATATTTTTGGGAACGATGACCCAATAGGTAGAGAGATAAAGGTGTTTTCAACTCCTTTTACGGTTATTGGTGTCCTCGCTCCGAAAATACAGGATTCAAGTTATTCTGGAAGGGATAAAGACAAAGCCTTTATTCCTTCAACGACCTTTCAATCAATAACAGGGGAAAAATACGCAGAAATCTTGATTTATAAAGCCCAAAAACCAAAGTTGAATAAATTTCTAACTGAAGAGATAAGAGCAGTTTTGGGAAAAAAACTACATTTTGACCCCAAAGACTCTGAGGCAATATCGGTTTGGGATACTACTGAAATGTTCTCTTTCCTTGATACATTTATGCTTGCCTTCACTCTCTTTCTTTCCATTGTCGGTTCTCTTACTTTGATAGTTGGTGGAATTGGTGTTTCAAACATTATGAATGTTGTCGTTGAAGAGAGGACTAAAGAGATAGGTATAAAAATGGCACTTGGTGCAAAGCCAAATTACATCCTTTTTCAATTTCTTTCCGAATCACTCATTATTACGATAGTGGGAGGAATTATTGGAATTGTCTTTTCAATTGTAATCTGCACTTTCTTTTCAAAGATGGGGTTTGAGCAGTACATCGGAATTCCACGAATTACCATTCCCATAGCGGTTGTAACAACTTTTGTTGTTGGCTTAATAGGGGTAATTTCAGGCTATTTCCCCGCCAGAGAAGCCTCTTTGAAAGAGCCTGTAATTGCTATGAAATTTTGAGGTAAAGATGAATAAAGAGGAATTAAAAATTATCTTAACCCTTTTTTTAAGTAGCGCTTTTTTGAGAAAAAAGAGGGCGATTTTAACAATTGCTGCAATATCGTGGGGAACTGTTGCAATCTTACTCCTTCTTGCCTTTGGTAACGGACTTCAAAAAAGAATGGTCAAAGCAAGGAATGGAATGGGTGAAAATATTGCGGTTGTTTGGCCCGGCGAGACTTCAATGAGTTATCAGGGATTAAAAGAGGGAAGAAGAATTATCTTCCGGGTAGAGGATATTCCCTTTGTAAGGGAGAGGATTCCACAATTTGATTCTGTTTCAGGAGAGATGTGCAATTGGTCAACCACTTTGACCTATAAGTCAAAAACTTTGACGCTTCTTGTTACGGGTGTAAATTGGGAATATGGTGAGATGAGAAATTTAATTCCTCAAAAGGGGGGAAGATTTTTTAACGCAAATGATGAGAGAGAGAAAAGAAGGGTAATATTCATAGGAAATGATAGGGCAAAGGAACTTTTTGGGAATGAAGATGGAGTTGGTAAAGAGGTTCTCCTTAACGATACCCCTTACACCGTAATAGGAATTTTAAAAAATAAACTTCAGATGGGTGCATATCACGCTCCTGACTCTTACCAGTGCGTTATTCCCATCACAACATTTATATCTCAATTTGGGAAAAAGGAGATAGACAATTATGTTTTAAGGGTTTCCTCCCCTGAAAAAATGGAAAATGCCTTAAAAGAATTCAAAAAAGTTATGGCGGTAAAATGTGGCTTTAGCCCGGAAGACCCAAAGGGAATGCATATCTGGGATACAGTGAAAAGTTCAAAACAACTTCTCAATTTTACAATCGGGATAAAACTCTTTTTAGGAATAATCGGCGTTTTGACCCTTCTTGTTGGAGGAACAGGTGTTGCAAACATAATGTATGCGGTTGTAAAGGAAAAGACAAAAGAGATTGGAATAATGATGGCAATAGGTGCAAAACCACAGTGGATAACAACTCCTTTTTTACTTCAAAGTTTTTTCTACACTCTCGTTGGAGGCTTGTTTGGTTTGATTATCTCTTTTGTCATTGTTTTTATTATTTCCATAATTCCAACTGAGGGAAATGAGGCGTTGGAATTTCTGGGAAAGCCTGAACTCTCTTTACCAATAGGGATTTTTACATCTCTGGTTTTAGGTTTTGTCGGTTTTCTTTCCGGCTATTTCCCCTCAAGAAGGGCATCGCTCATAAATCCCGCAGAAACTTTACGGTATGAATAGGAGAAAAAGATGAATATTCCCTTTTTCAAGAAAAAGGAAAACAACTCAAATGGAAATGGTAATGTAATCTCAATGGAAGGAATTAGAAAAATCTATGACACAGGTAAGATACAGGTTGAAGCGTTAAGGGGGATAAGTTTAAAGGTTAAAAGTGGAGAATTTATAGCGATAGTTGGTCCCTCTGGTTC
>DHFQ01000096.1 GCA_002402325.1 Candidatus Aminicenantes bacterium UBA4820 | reverse complement strand
CTTCTTCAGTCTTTCTTTGCTCTTCCCTTTTTTTTAAATCATCTTCCGTCGCAACTCTTATAATTTGAAACGCTCTTTCCTGCATAATCGGCAGAAGAGCATTAAATTTTCCCTTTATTACGCCAAAATTTTCAATTTCATTTGTTTTTACAACGACAGATTTCCCATTCTCAATATTCATCTCACAACAAGCGTAAATTGGTCTATTCTGACTTTCTAACTCTATCTTATACAAATTCATATTACCATTCCCTATCTATTCTAAAAAGGCTTTATGCCTCCCCCGTAATTTATAAGAAGTAAGATAATTTGTCAAGTATTCAATCCTCACTTTGAATGAATGTAAGATGAAACTCTCTTTTTCTTGGACCATCAAGTTCTAAAAAGAGAACGCCCTGCCACTTTCCAAGTAGCAACACTCCTTCGGAAACAGGAATTGTAAGGGACACTCCGCACAAAACCGATTTAATGTGAGCGTCAGAATTGCCTTCGATGTGCCTGTAACTAAAATGCTTTGGAACCAATTTTGACAGGGTTGAAAGAATGTCCTCTTTGACATCGGGGTCATAATTCTCCTGTATTGTAAGTCCTGCGGTTGTATGAGGGCAAAAGATGTTAAGTAATCCACTTTTACCCCAGAATTTGCACTCTTTTTTGAGTTCATCTGTAATATCTACTACTTCCATTCTTTTCGATGTTTCAAGAAAAACTGTTTTTATCATCACTCTCTAACCTGTCTTAATTTAAGTGTTTTTTCATAAACTTTTGATTCAATAAATAAATTTACCAGATCAATGTCAAGTTGTCCAGAATTTGCCTCATTTTTAATAATATCAAGAGATTTTTCAACCGAAACCGCTTTTTTGTAGGGTCTATCAGTCGCCGAAAGAGCATCAAAAATATCAGCAATTGCCATAATTCTTGATGGAATTGGAATTTCAGAATTTCTTATTTTTCTTGGATAACCGGTGCCATTTAACTTTTCATGATGGGCATAGGCTATTGATGGAACATTTTTTAACTCTTGAGTCCACGGAATTCTCTTTAAAAACTCATAGGAAAAGAAGACATGGGATTCAATTTCAAGCCTTTCTTCTTCCGTTAAAGTCCCCTTAGGAATTGATAATACTTTTAACTCTTCTGGAAGAAGGAGTAACTTTTCTTCTCCCTTTGAATTTTTGTATTTAATTCCTGAAAGTTCTTGCAAAAACTTAAAATCCCCTTCAGGCAAAATGGTTGGCTGGTCGCTTTTTATTACTGTTTCCTCTATTTTGTCTATGAATCTGTCATACTTATCTATTTCGTCATAAATATTTTTTATTTCTTCAATCTTGAAATTATCCTTCTCATAAAGATTTATTATTCTTAGTAAATTCTCTCTTTGATTTGAAAGTTTTGCAGAATCAATTCTCAACTTTATTTCATCAAGTTGCCAATCATAAAGTTTTTTAGACTTTGTAAGAACATCTTCTCTAACACCTATTTTGCCAAAATCGTGCAAAATTGATGCGTATCTTATCTCTTTTAAATCCTGATCACTAAAATAAATGTCTTTGAACTTCCCTTCTTCTATGGTGTTTATCAATTCCGCAAGAGAAATTGTCAAAATTGAAACTCTTAAAGAGTGCCCGGAAGTTGCTGGGTCTCTTTGTTCAACTGCTGTTACAGATGCTTCAACCATCCCTTCAAAAAGATGTTCAATGTTTTTAATCAACTGGTTGTTTTCAATTGCAACCGCAGCCATACTTGAAAAACTACTCATTAACCTTATTATTTTTTCATCAAATCCGATTACAACCTCTTCTACATCTTCAGGAGTGTTTAGCCTTCTTAAAACATCTCTTTTTCTGTTAATAAGTTGAAGGACTCCAATAGTATCTCCCCTTGAATTTTTCATTGGAAGAACAAGCATTGACTTTGCTCTATATCCAGTTTCTTTATCCAATTCTTTGTTGTGAGAATATGGAAGGTCTTTCTCAATTTTATAAACATCATCAATATTTAAAATTTCACCCTTCAACGCTACATAGCCCGCTATACTGCTATAACTTAGTGGCATTACTTTCTCTTCAAATTTGATTATCTTTGAGTCATTCTGGGCAAGGACAAACCTCAAGTTGCCCTTTTCTTCATCCTTATCCTCTTGTATTTCAAGTAAATACAAAGAACCCGCATCAGATTTTGAAAGGCTTCTTGCTTTTTTAAGAATTAAAGAGAGAAGTTTAGAGTGGTTTCTTTCCGTTGTAAGTGCGATACTAACATCCTCAAGGCTTTTAATTATGGACTCCTCATCTTCATAAAAAGAATCTTTGTCGGTTTTTATCTCTTGAAGATATTTTTCTACGCCATCTAAGATCTTCTGTGCCTCCAATTTGTTCACATAAACACAACCTTTACTATTTATTCCTGGCTCACCTTCCAGAATGGGAATCAAACTTTCCTGCGACCTTGAAAAATCATCAATTAAAATTACGAAATTCTCCATTCCTGGAATGACACGAATCTCCTGCGCCTTAATGTAGGGAGCAAGAAGGATTTTCCCCGTAGTGCAAAGGTTCTTGATAAAATCCTCCTTACCATATTTTGCCGGGTAGTGAATTGCTATCAATTAATCTCCTTGAGAGAAAAGAGGGGCTTTATAGCCCCTCCAACAATGAAATCTATTTCTTTGTCTATTGAGGTGCAACCGCTATATCTGGATTTGGTGCAGGAACAAAAGTCCCATTTTGAACCTTCCATATACTCCAGGGGGCTGATTCTGGATCACCCTTTTTGTCAAACTTCAATGTTCCAATAGGAGTTTCAAAGGTTTCACTGTGAATGAGTGCAGATACTGCGACTGAATCCTTTGTGTTTGCCATTTGCATCGCTTTCAAGGCAACATAAGTTGCTGAATAAGCGTAAAGAGAGTATGGTTTGGGTTCTTTTCCAAACTTTGCCCTGTACTTTTTGACAAACTCTTTTCCTTCGGGGGTTCCCTCAGGGTTTGCAGCAAATGTAACAAGGCTTCCCTCAGCCAGCTGAGGAGTTGCCTTCTCTATAAAAAGGGGATGATAACATCCATCACCAGAGACAAAAGTTGCTGTTGAACCTTCTTTCCTGATGGCTTTTAGAAGTTCTGCACCCTGAGTAAAAAGTCCACCAAAATAGACGACAGTTGCGCCTTTTTCTTTAATTTCCTTTGCAATTTGAGAAAAATCGGAAATTGATCTATCAAAATGCTTGTACAAAACTGATTCACTTTTTGAAAGGGATGAAAATTCTGAAAGAAATCTATCTGAAAGGTCCTTTCCATACCTGCTTTCATCGTGTAAAAGGGCGACCTTAGCATCGGGAAAGGCTTTATAAACATACTGAGCCGCAGTTACCCCTTGAGCATCATCCCTTCCGCAAACCCTGAAAATTGTCGGATAAATCCCATCCGTAACTGCAGGATTTGTTGATGAAGGAGTTATCATTAGAACCCTGTTTTCAAAATATTTGTCCCTTCCTGCAATTGTACACGAAGAGGTGTAATGCCCTATCACTGCGGAAACCTTTTCTTTGCAAAGTTCGCTTGCAACTATCAAAGCGGTTTCAGCATTCTCTTTATCATCTTTTGTTATGACTTTTATCGGTTTTCCAAAAAGTCCACCTTGATTATTCCACTCATCGACGCATAACTGAACAGCGTTGACGATGCTTTCACCTTCATCTTTATCTTCTCCGCTTAGTGGAACCGCCACCCCTATCGTAACAGCCTTTGAACCAAAACACCCGACCAGAAGCACCATAGAAGACACAATTGACAAAATCAAGAAAGTTAACAAAAACCTCTTTGCCATTTTAACCTCCCTTCACCTAACAAACAATATTACTTTGTTTCAACCTTTGCAGGTTTATAATCAGCCCTTTTTATCGTATAGGCTTTAGTTATAGTAACAGGAGTTTTAGGTTTGCTTCCTTCAGGGTCGGTTTCGCTTTTTGGACCGGCTGGGGCGCTAACAATTTTGTCAACCACATCCATTCCTTCTATAACTTTTCCAAAGGCTGTATATTTTCCATCAAGGAAACCAGCGTCTGCAACACAAATAAAGAATTGACTTGATGCAGAATTTGGGTCCATCGCCCTTGCCATCGAAAGGATTCCTCTTGAGTGATGAGTATCGTTAAATTCTGCTTTCAAAGTTATCTCTTTTCCATCAGGACCATAATTGCCACCCTGTCCCCATGTTGAAGGTGAACCGCCCTTTGTATTAGGATCTCCGCCTTGAATCATAAAGCCTGGAACTACCCTGTGAAATTTCGTTCCGTTATAAAACCCGCTTTTTGAAAGTTCAATAAAATTTTTGACATGATTTGGAGCCTTATCAGGGAAAAACTCAAAAACAATTTTGCCATAATCAGTCTCAAAAACTACCAAAGTATCCTTATAATCTGTCACTTTAGACTCCGTCTGTTTTGGTGTCGCTCCTTTTGTTTGAGGTGCCTTTTGCTGAGCGAAAACAAAAAGTCCCATCAGGGTAACAAGAAAAATAATGACCATTCTTTTCATTTTACATTCCTCCTTACTATAACTTTCCAACTCTGAATTATAGCATAATTTTAAAATAAAAGTTAGTGCTTTTCTCCAAACTTTTTGTCATAAAAAAGGAAGGCAATTGCTACTATAAGTCCGAAAAAGCCCATAGCAGGGAAAAGAAGATATGGTTTGCCTATTCCTTCCAGAAAATGTTTCAATAAAGTTCCAAGGTAAGGTCCAATTCCAAGACCAATTGCAAGGGGAAGAAAACCAAATCCTATATAAAGGGCAAGTTTGTCTTTTGGAGCAATTAAACTCACATATTCAACAGCCCTCGGTGAGAACATCATCTCTCCAATTGCCCAAAGTGCAAGTGAAAATGCGATTGACACAGCGCCAAAAGTGGTACCAAGTATTCCAACCATTGAAACCGCAACCATAGAAATGAGAAGTCCGCTTATAATTGATGGCAAAGGTTTAAACCTTGACATAAATTTTCCTATAAAATATTGAAAAAAGATTATCATAATTGGATCAACCATTTGAAAATATTCTATCCTTTCCTTCATTTTCTCATCAAGAGAAACGATGTACAAAGGAATATTGCTCCAGATTTGACTATACAAAGCCCACACACCTGAATAAATTATAATAAACAAAAGAAGTTTAAAATCTTTTACCGCATCAAAAAGGTCTTTAAAAAACTTAATAAAGGAAAATTCGCTTTTGTTTTGCATTTCAGGATTTTTATAAAGAAGCAACGATAGAAGAAAAGCGAGTGCTTCAATGAAGGTGCAAAAAATGAAGATGTTTTTTGGGTTTCCCGATTTTATTCTAATTAAATTAGCAAGAAATGGCGCAAAAAATGAGCCAATGTTTATCACGATGTAATAGATTGAAAATCCCAATGTTCTATTTTTTTCATTCGTTTCAAGTTTGACGGTTCCTGCAATGACAGGCTTCATTACCGCACCGCCTAGAGATAACATCATCAAAGCAATAAAAATAGTATAAAAAGAGTTTGCGGTTGAAGCATAGAAGTAACCCAATGAGGCTAAAACAAGTGAAACCGTCATCGTCTCTTTAAAACCTTTTCTATCCGCAATTGCCCCGATAAATATAGGCAGAAAATATCCCATAAAAAACATCGTTCCCATAAGGAAGTTTGCCTTTGCATCACCTAAATTGAGGTCTTTTGAAAGGTATATCACAAGGTATGCCATCATTGAATAGGAGGCAAGACAGTGCAGAAGTTCTACAAAAATTGCAACATAGAAGGATTTAGAAAATCTATTAAATTTCATTTACCCTCCAGAGTTATCATTATACACATTTTTGATCATTTTTAAGAATTTTGCTTTGCAATTTTTGTGTGCTAAAATAAAATTTGAGGTTAGTTAAAGCAGATTAAATTGTTGATTGAGTAATAAAGATACACTCTCTGGTATCTTGAGGAAATTGCGATGAATGAAACATTGGTCTTTGAAGTGAGAAACCAAATTGCAAGAATTATACTAAGCAACCCGGAAAACAAAAATGCTCTTTCTCTTGAAATGATAAAAGAACTCATCTCAAGCCTTGAAAAAATTGAGTGGGAAGGTAGTGAAAATGTGAAATTTGCACTTATTGAAGGGAGCGGCGATTATTTCTGTTCAGGGTTTGATTTAAGTTGTATTGAAAAATACAGGGAAGTTGGCAGCGATAAAATTCTTGAAGAGATATTTCTTTTTGCAAAACTCCTGAGAAAATTTTCTTCTCTTCCTTTTCCAGCAATTGCCAGAATAAGAGGAGGTGCTATCGGGAGTGGTGTGGGTCTTCTCTCTACCTTAGACTATATCATTACAGAAGAGTCCTCAAAATTCTCAATTCCTGAAATTAAATCAGGAATTGTTCCTGCGATTACAGCTTTGTATCTTTCAAGAAAAATAGGTTTATCTAATCTTGCCTGTTTTTTGCTTTCAGGAGAAGAGGTTAATTCTGAAGAGGCATTGAGAATGGGTTTAATCCATAAAATAACAGGAAGAGGGGATTTTCAAAAAGAATCAAATTGTGTAGAAGAACAATTTTTATCCCTTTCTCCTCAAGCATTGAGAAAAATGAAGCAGATTCTTTTAAAGGCATTTCCTTTGCCAAAAACCGAACTTGAAGAATATTGCGCTATGCAAACAGCGGAATCAATCATCAGTTCCGGGGATTAAACTCAGAATAAAATCCTTCTGTTTGTTGTATAATAATATCTGGAGGTGTTCCCTGGCTGGTGCCGGGCGCGGTCTTCAAAACCGTTGTGCGGAAGGTAACTTTCGCGGGTGGGTTCAATTCCCATACGCCTCCGCCAAAGAAAATCGTTAGATATAGAACGGTAATTTTGGATTACCATTTCTTGCAAAAAGAAATAAAATTCTATAATCTTTGTTAAATTAAAAATGATTTTTGGTTGATTTTTTAAATAATTTGTTCTGGTAAAAGGAGGCAAAAAATAGAAGATTTTGGATTTTTAAAATTCAATGAAATTTAGGTTTTTATCAAAAACAAATTCTTATCTTTGGAAAGGAGATCACAATGCATTATCGTCAATTAGGAAAATCGGGATTACTCGTGTCGGAACTCTGTATGGGAGCAATGAGCTTCGGTGGAAAAGGTTACTGGGAAAAGATTGGTGCTCTTAATGAAAACTCAGCACAGCATCTTGTTGACATTGCTTTTGATGCGGGGGTTAACTTTTTTGACACCGCAAATGTCTATTCTTACGGTGAATCTGAACAAATTCTTGGCAAAGCAATCAAAGGTAAAAGAGACAAAATTGTTCTTGCAACAAAAGTTCGCGGAAGAATGAGTGAGGAGATCAACGATGTGGGATTGAGTAGAAAGCACATTATGCAGAGTTGTGAAAACAGTCTAAAAAGGCTTAACACAGACTACATAGACCTCTACATCGTTCACAGTTTCGATTTCACAACGCCACTTGAGGAAACATTATCAACCCTTAATGACCTCGTGCATCAAGGTAAAGTCCGTTATCTTGGTTGTTCAAACTTCTTTGCATGGCAACTTATGAAGGCTCTTTCAATTTCAGAAAAGCATAATTGGGAGAAGTTTGTCTCTTTGCAAGCCTATTATTCTCTTGTTGCAAGGGATGTTGAAATTGAACTTATTCCTTTATGTGAGGACCAGGGGCTTGGATTAACGCCGTGGTCTCCACTTGCCGGAGGTTTTTTGACAGGAAAATATCCTCGTGGGGCAAAGGGTCCTGAAGACGCAAGAAGGACAAAGGAAGACCAGAACTTCCTTCAGTTTGATGAAGAGCGTGCCTATACCATTTTAGGAGAGGTGCAAAGAATAGCCGCTGAAAGGGGAGTGTCACCAGCGCAAGTTTCTTTGAACTATCTTTTGAGAAAACCAGGTGTAAGTTCGGTAATTATTGGTGCGACCAAACCAGCTCAACTTGAGGATAACCTTAAAACAGTTGAATGGGAATTGACTAAAGAAGAGGTTTCGGCTCTCGATGCAGTTAGCGAGCCACCAAAAATCTATCCACGATGGATGCTTGAAGTTACCCGTCTTGATAGAAATGTTCCAAAATTGAGATTTTAACCAATTACTCCCTGACCGCCTCTGGCGGTCAGGGAACTTTTTTCTTTTCCACAGATTTCGTCGCTTGACAAAATGAGTTTAGGAGAGCAACGTCCGTAGAGGATTTCACTCACCTAAATTAAACCGTAGGAGCAAGTCTTCAGCCAGAGTTGGTTTGTGCGGAAGCTCGGAAAAGCAGAAGTTCGGAAGTGGGGAAGATGAAAAAACAAGGAACAGGATTATTCCTTATTCCTTTGCGGGCTTGTCGGCACTTTTGCGTCTTTTGTGCTTGGTCGTTGTGTTCTATCATTTCCTTGCGCCATTGCCATAATTTCTTTCCATAACACGATTGTTTTAATCCAAATAAGTAGGCAGTTCAACCGCTTAATTTGCCAATAAATTCAAGATTCAAGACCTGACCCCATGACCCCACGATTGTTTTAATCCAAATAAGTAGGCAGTTCAACCGCTTAATTTGCCAATAAATTCAAGATTCAAGACCTGACCCCATGACCCCATAATTTGCCAATAAATTCAAGATTCAAGACCTGACCCCATGATCCCCAGAATCTTTGGTGACCACTACATTGTAGTAGTCAGTTACCGTGAAGGTCATGTACTGAACCATCGTTCGTTCCCACGCCGTTCCTCCCGGAGGTGCAAGCTTAGCCTGTGCCATAGTTGACTGAGTTATCGCTCCCCCAGTGCCTGCAGGATAATGCCCACTTGGATCATTGAAGTTTACAGGATTTCCTTTGACATAGGTGTAAAGATTCCACGATTGGGGGTTGAATGCGTTTGGGATTATGTTATCAGGCTTTAAGAATCTTCCCATTGAACTTGCGTAATATCTAAAGTGCATATAATCAAGGTTTGTTTTGTTGTCTCTTTCTCGGCCTGTGTATTTGTATTTGAAGTTTGTTATTTCATTGCTTAGTGGCTGCAACTCAACACCGTAAGGCTCAAAGTCATGCGTGGATTTGATGTTTCCATTTTGGTCAAGAATCGCCCTAATTTCTTTTGACATTATTCGTCTTTCCATCACAGCATAATTTTAACCCAAATAAGTTAACAGTTCAATCAACCAAAATACAAATTC
>DHFQ01000163.1 GCA_002402325.1 Candidatus Aminicenantes bacterium UBA4820 | reverse complement strand
GATATAAATCAATGTTGGATTTTGGGTTAAAAGTCAATCTTGAAAAATTGGGGAAAATAAATAAATGGACTGGGTTACATTGAGTAGACTTTTTATAATGACTTGACAGAAATTAAAACAAAATCTAAAATAGGTATGTTTCGCTGGGGAGTAGTTCAACTGGCGGAACGCCTGGCTCTGGACCAGGATGATGGGGGTTCGAGTCCTCCCTCCCCAGCCAATTGGCCCGTTCGTTCAGCGGTTAGGACGCCGGCCTCTCACGCCGGTAACACGGGTTCGAGTCCCGTACGGGCTACCATTTTGGGAGCATAGATGAAGCGTGCATTTTTAGTGTCTGTATTTGTTTTGATTTTTTCAATCTCATTTTTTTCGCTACCATTTAAGGATTTCCTTTCTGACTACTATTCTGCAATTTCAGAATGTGTTTATGTCTTTGATGAAAATTATAGAGAAAAGTGTGTTTCAGGCGTAATAGAAAACTTTAAAACTACGCTTCTTGAGAAATGCAAGGATAAAAACTCCTCCCTTTTTAATGCAAGAATTCTTTCAGTTTCGTTTTTCAGGAACGAAAGAAAAACTATTCTTTTTTCGCCGGGAGAAGCCTTTGAAGTTGATTCTTCCGGGAAATATACTTTCACATTTATAAATGGGAGTCCATCTGATAAAAAGAGTAAAGTGAGATCTCTTAAAATCTTATTGTGGGATGGTAATAGGGCTAATGTGATTTTTGAAGGCAAAGATTTATCTTCAAAAGAGTTATTTGATTTTTATGTAGAACTTAAAGAAGGTGTTAAATACACTTTTATCGTGGAAGATTTTGTTCCCGTTGCGTCTTATTTTGCACTAATAGTTACAGACAAAAAATTATCCTGACAAACTCCTTTAGTATCTTGCCTTTTTTAAATATTCATTTGAGATGGACAATTTAAGAAAAAAATAATAAGATATAAGTTGGAGTTTAGATGAAGGTTAGAAGAGAATCTTTTCCCTATTTGCTTTTAAGTGGTTTTGCCCTATGCCTTGCTATAATTTTTCAATTATGGATTTTAACAATAATTTTTGGTGTAATTTTTGTTTTTATAATTTTCTTCTTCAGGGATCCAGAGAGAAATTTTAGTGGCGATGAATCAATTTTGCTCTCACCAGCAGATGGGAAAATAGTAGTTTTTAAAGAAGATGAAGATCAATACTTTATATCAATCTTTATGAGTATTTTTAACTGCCATGTAAATCGTTCACCAATTGAAGGTGAGGTTATCTCAAGGACGCACTTCACCGGTAATTACATCTCTGCCTTTAAAGAGAAGGCATCAATTGAAAATGAGAGAGTAATTTGGAGAGTAAAAGGAAAAAGCGAGGTTGAATTTGTCCAGATTGCAGGGCTTGTTGCAAGAAGAATTCATCTTCTTAAACAAAAGGGAGATTTTGTAAAGAGGGGCGAAAGGGTGGGAGTCATTGCCTTTGGATCGCGAGTTGATCTGAAATTTAAAAAAAGTGAATATGATGTTCTCCTTAAAATGAATGATGTTGTCAAAGCAGGGCTGACGCCTATCGCTAAAAGAAAAGAAAGAAAAGATTAAATGTTAAATGGCAGAAAGGCTGTAAGGAAAAGAAAAATTATGTTCAAGAGAGGGGCTTCAATCCTTCCCTCTCTTTTCACGCTGGGCAATATGTTCTGTGGATATGTTGCAGTAATTTCTGCCATAAAAGGAAACATTGAGCATTCAATAAACTACCTTCTTCTTGCCTTAATCCTTGATTCTCTTGATGGAAGGATTGCAAGGATGACTGGAACTTCTTCAGATTTTGGAAAAGAACTTGATTCGCTTGCAGATTTTCTTTCATTTGGGGTAGCACCTGCTTTAATACTATATTTCTGGGGTTTTGCAGAGCTTGATAAATTCGGTTGGCTTCTTGCCTTTCTTTTGCCCCTTGCCGCTGGAATAAGACTTGCAAGGTTCAACCTTCAAACTCCTATTGTAGATAAACGATATTTCGTGGGTCTTCCAACACCTGCCGCAACGGCAGCGGCACTATTTCCACTCTATTTTCTTGACAAAGATTTTCTTGAAAAGATTCGTTCCGATTCCCACACGATGCTTTTAGTAATAAAATTTTCAGCCCTTTTTTATGTTGTCCTAATAGCATTTGCAATGATTTCTAAGGTCAAATATCGTTCTTTTAAGGATCTTGATTTTCGCCAGAGAAAACCTGCACCCTTCTTCTTTTTTGTTATGTTTTTTGTACTCCTATTTCTTTTATGGCCAGAAGCGATGCTTTTGATCGTTGCTGTAACTTACCTTCTTTCAGGGCAGGTTTCGTATCTTTACGAAAAAATTAAAATTAAGTTGCTAAAAAAGAAAGGTGAACCGAAGGTATTAAATGGATAAAAATTTAGAAGATTTGACGATCTCTATAATAGGCAGAAACCCAATCCTTGAAGATGAAATTTTTAATTCTCTAAAGGAAATTAGGGTGGCAAACCTTATTTCTTACGATTTTACTTCAGGTGATATGGAGATGGAAGTAGATGGAGATATGGAAGCCAGACTCTACCTTCCTCTTGATGAAAAGAGGATTCTTGGTTCAGATTTTGTTTTCATTGTTGGAAAATTTGAAAAGAAGTGTCTTTCCTTTCTTAAGAGCGTCCAAAATAAATCGAGGTTTTTTATTCTGAGTGAAACACCAACTTTTGATGATAGTTATGAAGGATTAAACATCATCTCACCCGAAACTTATATCATAAAAGAAATCTTAAATTGCCTTAAAGATTTCAATCCTGTAAGCCTTTTTTGGTCAATATATTCCTCCGCTTCATCAAGGGGAAAAGACGGGCTTCAAGAACTTTTTCTACAAACAAGAGATATTTTAAATTTTCAGAAAATAAAAAATGAGCAGTTTGCTTTTAAGCTTGTTCCCTCAAAACCCCACATTCCTGACCATCTTGAAAATGAAATAAGAGAAACGACATCCTTTAAAGGATTTCTCTTAAGGAACGAAATCTCTGTTCCAGTTTTTTATGGAACATATCTCTACTTCATATCCGAATTGGAAAATGGAGTGGATAAAAAAGGGAAGGTCGATGCGATAAATAGATTTAAAGATAGTGATAGTTTTGATTTTGAAAGCGAAATTTCAAAAATAACTGCCACTGCTCCCGGAAAAAAGCCCCTTCTTTTTACAAATTTTTATGGCGAGAATCACATTACAGGGTTTATTGGTTTTGACAATTGCTCAATGATGGCAAATGAAGTTGCAAAAATAGTCAAAGGCGAAGTTGAAAGATAGGCAATATCTTATGCTCTACTGTCTTCAAGTATGTTTATGTCGTCCTCTTTTTCATTCATGTAAATTTCTGGAAACTGTTGAAAAATCCTCAAGCAGGTCAAGCTACAAAATTTCAGTTTTTTTTCTTCAAAGGTGTATTCTATTGTGCCTGCTTTATCTTTCGTATTTTCGCCACAAACAGGGCAACTTTCCATATAACCGCCTTTCAACCTTTTTTACTGCAAAAACTATACCTTTTTATTTTTCCTTTGTAATCAGTGAGTTTTCTAACCTTTTTTTAAATGTAAAAGCAGGAAAGAACATATTAGTTACCTTTGGTAACATCTTTTTGAAAAATGGATAAGAAATCAAGAGCTGCATTCTTTTCTGTTTTTGCAGCCCTTTTTCTTACTTTATCAAAAGGGATAGTTGGATTTTTGACGGGAAGTCTTGGTATTCTTTCAGAAGCACTCCATTCCCTTCTTGACCTTTTTGCGACTCTGATAACTTTTTTTTCAGTCAAAGCATCTGCAAAACCTCCCGATGAAAAACATCTTTTTGGTCATCAGAAGATTGAAAATCTATCAGCACTTTTTCAGACTCTTCTTTTATACTTCACCTGTTTCTGGATAATTTACGAAGTTATTGAAAGACTCTTTTTTAAAAAGGCGGAAATAACGGTCAATATATGGTCTTATCTTGTTGTTATTCTTTCCATAACAGTTGATTTCTCAAGGTCAAGGGTTTTATACAAGACGGCAAAAGAAACCAAAAGTCCTGCTCTTGAAGCCGATGCCCTTCATTTTTCAAGTGATATTGGAAGTTCTCTGGTCGTTCTTGTCGGTCTGATTTCAACTAAACTTGGTTTTGAAATGGCTGATAGTCTTTCCGCACTCGCCGTTGCAATAATTGTTTTGATTATTTCAACAGAACTTGCAATAAGGTCAATAAACTCTCTTCTTGACACCGTCCCGAAAGGAGCAAAAAAGAAAGTTGAATTGAGCGCCAAATCGGTGGAAGGCGTTCAGGATGTCTATGATGTAAAGGTAAGAGAAGCATCGGACACGACCTTTGTTGAAATGAATATCTCTGTTGATAAAAACCTTCCTTTTTCAGAGGTTCACAGAATAACTTCAGAGGTAGAAAATGCAACTATGAGCAATTTTATAAAATCTAAAGTTATAGTTCATCCCGAACCTGTTTTATCAAAAGATGGAATTTATGAATTTGCTCTTTCTCTCGCTGAAAGTTTTGGAGCGAAACTGCACGATTTTACCATATTAAGCGTTCAAGATGGTCAAGAGATTTCTCTCCACCTTGAATGGGATAAAAATATGAAATTCAATGAGGCATGGAAGTATTCAGAAAAAATAAAAGAGGGCATAAAAGAGAATTACGAAAGTGTAAAAGATGTGCATTTTCATTTTGAGCCCAATTTTGAAAAAGTGGGAAAGTACACTCTTAAAAGTAGTTCATCATTAGAAAAGGAAGTTGAAGACACAATAAAAAACCTTAGCCCACCGTTAAATCTTGCAACAGTTCGCGTCATTTTCTCAGAGACCATCACGCACATCTACCTCTCATTTCCGGTTGATTCTAATTTAACCATAGATAAAGTTCACGACCTTTCATCAAAATTGGAAAAAGAAATTTACAAAATCTCATCCGACCACACCCACATAATCGCCCTCGCTTACCCGAAAAAATAAATACAAAAATAAAAAAACCAAAAAAAGATACCAACTTTTTTCTTTGGAATTTATGTTGCAATTCATAGTTTCGTTTCTTTGCCTCCATTTTTACTTGTTCAGTCTGAAGATTCATTTTTCTAAAAATTTACTGTTGCCTTTTTTCCTCTTTAAAATCTTTTATTAAAGAGATAGAATATAGACTGAAGGTCAATTCCTTCAGAAAGGAGTTTTCAATGAAAAAGAATCTTTTGATATTGGTTGTGGTTGTTTCTCTTATTTCTTTAAATTTATTGGGATTTTCAAGTGCCATTTTGATTGATACTTCAAGGTCTATTTCAAAGGGGGAGTTTGAAAAGGCGAAATCCTCAGCCATTGATCTTTCAGAACAACTCTTAAAATTTGGCGGGGTTACGATTGTTTCATTCAACGATGAGCCCGTATTTGAAGGCAAAGACTTAAAAGATATTTCTGAAATAAGACAGAGGGTCTCTTCAATTGAACAGGGAGGAAAATATACACTTCTTTATGATGCGGTGTTTAAAACACTTGAGAATTTTGAAGATTCAAAAGATAAAGGCATCATCGTTATTTTTACAGATGGTAAGGATGAAAATTCCGTAGTCGTCCTTGAAGATTGTAGTTTAAAATCGCAAACGATGAATATTCCCATAATTTCTGTAGGAATGGGGATTGAAGATAAAAGTTTGAAAAGGCTTCCAACTTTAACGAGGGGAATTTACGCAGGAAAGGTTGACTCTTATAATGCAAACGACATTCTTGCAATCGCTAAAAGAGAGTTTGAGACGAAGGAAAAGGAAGAAAAGAAAGTTGAATCAACTCCTGCTCCCATAGTGCCTCCTCCTTTACCAGCAAAAGAGGAGAAGGTTTCAAAGAGTCTTTACATTCTTCCAATAGTTTTGTTTGTTCTTTTTGGAATTGCAGTTGTTGTCATTCTCTATTTCCTTCTTTCAAAAAACAGAAAAGAAAAAGAGAAGGTTTGTGAAGTTTGTGGAAGACCTCTTGCGGTGTGGGAGACTGAATGCCCGAATTGTTTTATCAAAAAACTTTCTGATACCCAACCGGGTGTTGCCCCACCAAAAGTTGAAGAGAAAATTGACCTTGACCCTGAACTTTTTAAAAAAATACCGACTTCGATTGATATTGATTCAACAATGGTTCTGGATGAAATTCCAGTCTTATTGCATTTGAGAGGGAATCAACCGCCGAGGATGTACCAGATTGCAAAAGATAAACCAACTTCTATTGGAAGGGATAAAGTCAACAACATTGTCATAGAGGATAAAACCGTCTCTGGCCAACATTTTAGGATTGTTCCGAAAGAGGAAAAGTTTTTCATCGTGGATTTGAATTCCACAAATGGAACCTATGTCGATGGAGAGAGAGTTCAATACAAAGAGATCAAACATGGAAGCCAGATAAATGCCGGGCAGTGTCAGTTCGTTTTCAGAATTGAACAAAAAAGGATAAATTAGAAAGGAAATTTGATGTCAAAGTTAAGGATACATGATTTAAAAAATCACATTGGAGAAAAGGTTGAACTTGAAGGATGGGTTTATAATAAACGCTCTTCAGGAAAAGTTAGATTTATCATTTTAAGGGATGGAACAGGCTACCTTCAATGCGTCGGATTTATCAAAGATGTACCATCGGAAGTTTTTGAACTGATGGAGAAAGTTACACTTGAATCTTCAGTAAAAGTTGAGGGGATAGTGAGGGCTGATGAGAGGGCTCCAATGGGTATTGAACTTTCACTTATAAACTTAACCCTCTACCATCTTGCTGAAGAGTATCCAATTACAAAAAAGGAACACGGAACAGGTTTTTTGATGGAGAATCGCCACCTCTGGCTTCGTTCTTCAAGACAGGTTGCAATTTTAAGAATTCGTTCTGAGATTGAACAATCTTTCAGGGATTATTTTTACAACAACGGTTTTGTTCTTGTTGATAGCCCGATTTTGACACCAGCTGCCTGCGAGGGGACTACAACCCTTTTCGAGACTAACTACTTTGATGAAAAGGCATATTTGAGTCAATCTGGTCAACTCTATCTTGAACCAGCCTGTATGGCACTCGGAAAGGTTTATTGCTTTGGTCCGACCTTCAGGGCTGAAAAGAGCAAGACAAGAAGACATTTGATGGAATTCTGGATGCTTGAACCAGAAGTCGCCTTTGCCACTCTCGATGATGTGATGGAACTTGCTGAAGATTTTCTTGTCTATGTCGTTTCAAGGGTTCTTGATAGGTCAAAAGAAGATCTAAAAAGAATTGAAAGAGATACATCTTTTCTTGAAAAGATTTCAAAGCCATTTCCAAGAGTTGAATACAAAGATGCAATTGAAAAACTCAAGAAATTGGGTAGTGATATAAAATATGGAGATGACTTTGGTGGAGATGATGAAACCCTCCTTACTGAAAAGGAGGAAAAACCGTTAATGGTCCACAGATATCCCGCAAGTGTGAAGGCTTTTTATATGGAACCAGATCCGCAAAATTCTGATCTTGCCTTGTGCGTAGATGTTCTTGCTCCGGAAGGCTACGGAGAAATCATTGGAGGAAGTGAAAGGATCAGTGATTACGACCTTCTTTTAAAAAGAATTGAAGAGCACAACCTGCCCGTATCAGCGTTTCAGTGGTATCTTGACATTAGAAAGTATGGAACGGTCAAGCATGGGGGCTTTGGAATTGGGCTTGAAAGAACCGTTGCGTGGATTTGCAAGCTTCCACATCTTAGAGAGGCAATCCCATATCCGAGGATGCTATATAGACTTTACCCATAACTTGACCGAAATAGGTTTTAGTGGTAAAAAAAGAGTCAGGAGGATAGAAAGTGATTTTAGAATGTCCCAAATGCGGTAAGAAATACAAGATTGATGAGGAAAAATACTTTAAAGAAAAAGATGAGGTTTCACTAAAATGTCCCAATTGCAGTGAAATTATTAAAGCAAAGAGGGGGATGCAACCTAAAGTATCGACCTCGCCCACACAGAGGTTTAAAAAGCCCGATGACCTTACCCCTGAAGAAAGCGACATTCCGGATGCCCACCTTCTTGCTATGCCATCAGAGTTAAGAATTTCAGTTGCTGTTTTAAGTGGCACCGATGCTGGCTCGGTCTTCGCTATTGATAAACCAGTAACGGTAATAGGCAGAACAGGATGCGACATAGTCCTTAACGATCCTGAAGTTTCAAGAAAACACGCAAGGATTGAAATCAGGGGGACAAGTTACACATTAAGAGACTTGAAAAGCACTAATGGAACATATATAAATGAAAAGCATATACAAGCCGCTCCTCTTGAAGATAAAACAGAGTTCAGAATAGGCTCCACAATCCTGATGTTTCTTTCGACAAAAGACGAATATTAAATGAGAGAAAAAGTTGCAGTTGCAATTTCTGGGGGCGTCGATTCCTCAGTTTCGGCATACCTGCTAAAGGAGAAAGGTTTTGATGTTGTGGGAGTAACCCTTCTGCTTCATAGTGAGTGCGGGAAAAAGGATGCAAGGTCCTGTTGTTCCTTTGAAGATGTTTTAACTGCAAAAGAAGTTCTTGAAAAATTAAAGATTGAACATTTTATTTTGAATAAGCAAGACCTTTTTTCTGAAATGGTCAAAAAATATTATGTTGATGAACTTAAGAAGGGGAAAACACCATCTCCCTGTATCTTATGCAATAAATATCTGAAATTTGATTTTCTTTCAAACTGGGCAAGGGAAAGGGGCATTTCAAAAATAGCCACAGGCCATTACGCAAAACTTTCAAAGGATGGTGAAAAGATAAGCCTCTTGAGAGGTAGAGACAGAAATAAAGATCAATCATATTTTCTTTTTAGTGTAGATGAAGAAATTCTTGAAAGAACAATCTTCCCACTTGGAGATTTACTCAAAAAGGATGTCAGAAATTTGGCAGTAGAACTTGAACTTCCAACATCGGAAAAAAGAGAGAGTCAAGACTTATGCTTTGGAAGGGGGGAAACCTTTAAGGATTTTTTAAAATTCGAGGGAATCGAAGAGAAAGAGGGAGAGATAGTTTTTGATGGAAAAGTCGTTGGCAAACATAATGGTCTTTCAAACTTCACAGTAGGACAGAGAAGGGGAATAAAAGTTCCATTTAATGAGCCTCTTTATGTGGTAAAAATTGACAAGAGGTCGAATAAACTTTTTATCGGCGTGAAACAAGATTTGCAAAAAAAGCGTTTTAAAGTTGATGAATGGAATTTTAAGAAAGGCGAGGAAAGGGAAACATTTGAACTTCAGGTTAGATACAGACAAAAACCAAAAATGGCGAAACTAATAAAAGATGAGAAAGGCACCTTTGTTGAATGGCTTAAAGAGACAGAAGTTGCAGCCCCAGGACAGGCAGCGGTTGCCTATTTTGGGGATAAAGTAATAGGAGGAGGCTTTGTTGGGGAAGATTGTTAACTTTGACCTTTTATACCTTTGTTTCTATGTCATCTCTTTATCTTTTGCTTTTTTATCTCAAGGATTTAAAAGAAAAATTCTATATTGTTTATCAGACCTCTCTTTTTTTATTGGATTTATCATTCATTCGATTACCTTTATTTTTAAATGGTTTTCTTTATCTATTATCCCATCAAGAAATCTTGGTGAATTGCTTGATACGACAGCCTTGATTCTTGTTTTAGTCTATTTCGGTTCTAAATTGTTTTTAAAAAATAGAGAGATTGCATTTTTCCTTTTACCATTTGTTGTTCTTTTTCTTTTCGGTTCTAAAATCTTTATCTTCAAAACGCAAGAGACATTTGCCTTTTACTCTTCGGTGTGGTTTCCAATTCACATTCTTCTTTTAGTCTCAGGAATTGCACTCACCATTTTTGCTTTTATCTACTCAACAATTTTCATTATGCAGGACTACTCCTTAAGAAAAAGGAAAATTGCAAATGAACTTATGCTTCCATCAATTGAAACGGCAGGAAGATTGGGGAAAAATTATCTTATAACAGGCTTCGTCTTTCTCACTTCAGGTTTATTTACTGCTATTTACTACGGCATTGCGATGAAAGGTGAAAACCCTGATTACCATCCCGGTCTTCTTGAAGTGGGAACATTTTTGTCGTGGCTAACACTTGGAATTTCCTCTTTTGGCTTCATTCGTTCAAGTATGAAACCTAAAAAGAGAGTGATGCTCCTGATGGTTGGTGCCACATTATTTCTCCTGATTTTTTTTGGACTTCTATGGCACTGAGTGAAATTTTTTTAATAGGATTAAACCATAAATCCGCCCCCCTTGATATCAGAGAAAAGATAGCATTTTCTGAAGATGAGATAGTTCCTTTTTTAAATGAGATTAAAAGAGAGGGAGTCCTTGGTGGAGTTCTTTTATCAACCTGCAACCGTGTTGAACTTTACATTGATTTACCCTCATCCAAAAAGCCGGAATATTTTTTGCTTCACCTATTAAAAAAGAAAAACATCTTGGAATCAATGAGAAAATATTTTTATTTGAAAAGTGGAAGGGATGTTGTTTCACACATTTTTAGAATAAGTAGTGGGCTTGATTCAATGATATTAGGAGAGCCGCAAATATTGGGGCAGGTAAAGGAAGCCTATTTTTTAGCAAAGGATTCAGGAAACATAACAACAACATTAAACCTGCTTTTTCAAAGGGCAATGTATGTCGCAAAAAAGGTGAGGAGTGAAAGCGGAATTGGTTCTGAGCCCGTAACTGTTTCCTACGCTGCCTTCACTCTTGCAAGAACAATTTTTAGTGATGTTTCCGCAAAAAAGGTTCTTCTTCTTGGCGCTGGCGAGATGATAAGAATCGTTGCCTCACATTTTTACGATGAGGGCTCCAACAACATAACTGTTTCAAATAGAACCTTTGAAAGGGCTGTAGAATTTGGAAAAGTTTTTAATGCTAATGTCATTAAATGGGAAGATTTTCCTGAAGAAATTATCAACTCAGACCTTGTAATAACATCAACAGCCTCGCCTCTTCCAATAATCAAAAAGAGTCTACTTGAAACCGTGATGAAAATAAGAAGGTGGAAACCTCTTTTGATAATTGACATTGCAGTTCCAAGAGATGTTGAGAAAGATGCAAAGGATATTGATGGGCTTTATCTTTATGACATAGACGATTTGCAGAAAACAGCGGATAAAGGACTTGAAGAGAGAAAAAGAAGGGCTCAAATTGGTGAAAGGATGATTGATGAGGAGGTTGCTCTTTATGGACATTTCCTTGAACACAGAGAACTTCCAAAGTTGATAGAGTCTCTTGTTGAGGAGGCTCACAAAATTGGTGAAGAGGAAATTTCATCAGTTTTGCATAAACTAAAAGTTCAAGAAGATGAAGAGCATTTAAGAAGGGCAGTTTTTAGAGTAGTCCATAAATTGATCCACTCACCTATTACACAATTAAAAAAACTTGTCCTTGAGGAGGAGAGAGACGAGGCAATGGAAATTTTCGAAAGATTTTTCTTTAATGAAAAAAAGGAGAGCAAAAAGGTTGAACAAAATTAGAATTGGAACAAGAGGAAGCGAACTTGCCCTCTATCAGGCAAATAAGACTCTCAAAGCCCTAAACTCTTTGGGTTTCGAAGGAGAGATCGTTGTAATCAAAACAAGCGGCGACAAAATTAAAAACAAACCTTTAATTCAATTTGGGGGAAAAGGATTATTTGTAAAAGAGATTCAGGAATCGCTGCTTAACAGAACAATTGACATCGCGGTTCACAGTTTGAAGGATTATCCGATTGAAAATCCCGATGAATTGACATTGGGCTCAATCCTTGAAAGAGAGGATGTGAGGGATGCAATCGTTTTAAAAAGGGAAAATCAGTTAAAATGTTTGAGTGAAAATTCAAAAGTTGGGACTGGAAGTTTTAGAAGGAAATATCAACTTAAACTTTTAAAGCCCAATTGGGAAATATTGCCATTAAGAGGAAATGTTGGCACAAGAATAAGAAAAGTTGAAGAGGGAAAATATGATGCTGTTATCCTTGCAAGTGCGGGATTGAAGAGACTAAAAAAGGAGGAAAACATTAAAGGATACTTTGAGGTTTCAGAAATGGTTCCTGCTGTAGGTCAGGGTGCAATCGCAATTGAGGCAAAAAAAGATAATCACGAAGTTCTTGAGATTCTAAAAAAAATTGAATCAGGAAAGGCAAGGAAGGAGATTGACGCTGAAAGAAATTTTTTAAGAAGACTTGGAGGAAGTTGCACCACACCACTCGGAGTAAATGCAACAATAAAAGGGGACACAATTAAAATCTGCGCCTATCTCTCATCATTTGACAATGATAAATGGATTAAAGATGAGATTGAGGGAAACTTAGAGGATGCAATAGAACTTTCCAATAAATTGTTTGAATCCTTTGCCATAAAAGGGGCAAGGGGGTTGGTTCAAAATTAGATGAAAATAGTTTTGCTAACAAGGTCAAAAAAGGATAATCGCAAATTAAAAAATCTTCTTATAAAAAATGGTTGTTTTGTAATAGAAATTCCGTCTATAAAAAGCGAAGGAACTATTCCTTCAAATGAAAACGAAATAATTTCAAATTGGAGTGAGTATTCTTACATAATTTTCACAAGCGGAAGGTGCGTTTTTTATTTTAAGAAATGGTTAAAGAAAAACAATCTTGATTTAAAAAACAAAAAAATATTTGCCGTTGGTAGAAAGACAAAAAAAGCGTTAAGAAGTTTAAATTTTGATGATGTGATAATCCCTGAAATTGAGGATGGATTTCATCTTGGAAATCTCATCTCAATAAAATATAGACCATCTAAAACCTTGATTGTTACTCCACAAAATGGTAATGAAGAGTGCAAAAAGGTTCTTATGGAAAATAATTTTCAGTGCGACGAGTTGCATCTTTATAGAACGGTTGGCAAAAAATTAAAGATGGAAGATTTAAAAAAAATAAAGGACGGAGTTGACATCGTTTTTTTTGCTTCCCCCTCTGCAGTAAAACCATTTTTAGAAAATGAGGATGCTTTAAAGATAGTCTCAAAATCAAAAATCCTTCCAATTGGGTCAACCACACAAAAATTCTTGAAAGAAAGAGGATTGAATGTTTTACCACCTCCCTCTGGAACTACACCAGAAGAGGTTTTTGAAGAAATATTAAAAATTCTAAAAGGGAATGAAACTTGAACTCAAGTGAATTGACACCATCGGAAATTATGGACATTGCAATTAAGGAAGCCCGTGCTGCATTGGAGGAGGACGAGGTTCCAGTTGGAGCGGTTCTTTTATTTAAAGATGGAGAAATATTTAGAGCGCACAACCGTAAAGAAAAAGAGAATTTCTTTCACCACGCAGAGATTATCGTTTTAAAAAATGGGCTCCAAAATAAGGGTAAAGAGAATTTAAGAAATTCAATTCTTTATGTTACTTTGGAGCCATGCCTTATGTGTCTTGGGGCAATGATTGAGGCAAGGATTTCAGGGCTTGTCTTCGGAAGTTATGAAGAAAAATTTGGTGGAGTTGAACTCCTGCAAACATTGTGGAAAGAGGGAAGATACCCCCACAAATTCCCATTTTATGGCGGTTTTAAAAAAGAAGAGTGCGAAGAAATTCTTAAAACATTTTTTTTAAAAAAAAGAAAAAAATAAAATTTCCCCCGTCAGCAGAGGTTTCTTTAATCTCTTCTCCTTTTCGCAAACTTCTCCTCCCTTCAGGAAAGAAGACTCATCTCCCCCTCTCAGGGGAAACACAGAGGGGGTTTCCTACAGATGTAACCCCTCCCGGCCTCCCCTGAGATGGGAGGAGGGATTAGCTGTTTTTTCCTGAAAGGTATCTTTCGCAATCAACTCCTGCCATACAACCTGAGCCTGCTGCGGTTACCGCCTGCCTGTAAATTTTATCCTGAACATCACCGCAGGCAAAAACTCCTTCTACGCTTGTCATTGTCCTCCCTTTTGTGATGATGTAACCTTCATCATCAATTTCTATTTGACCTTTTAAAAAGTCTGTGTTTGGCTTATGACCAATTGCATAGAATAAGCCTTTAACCTCAATCTCTTTTGTTTCACCGCTCTTTAAATTTTTTATCTTAAGCCCTGAAAGGCTTTTATCACCAATTGCATCTTCAATTATTGTGTTATAGAGAATCTTGATTTTAGGATTGTTTAAAACTTTTTTTTGCATCGCTTTTGATGCCCTGAATTCGTCTCTTCTGTGAATTAAAATAACTTTGGAGGCAAAATGGGTTAAATAGAGCGACTCTTCCATCGCTGTATCACCACCACCTACAACCGCAAGCACCTGATTTCTAAAAATCGGAAGTCCGCCATCGCAAACTGCACAGGCGGAAATTCCTCTATTCCAGAATTTTTCGTGAGAGGGAAGGTTGAGTCTCTTTGCAGTTGCCCCCGTTGCAACTATAACTGTTTCTGTCTGAAAGGTTGATGATGCTGTTCTTAAAAGAAAAGGGTCTTTGCTCAAATCACACTCAATAACATCCTCAGAGACAAATCTTGTTCCAAATTTCATTGCTTGATTTTTCATCCTCTCCATAAGTTCAGGACCAGAAATTGCCTCTGGAAAGCCGGGAAAATTTTCAATTTCTGTCGTTATCATAAGTTGACCACCCGCGACTCCACCCGAAATGAACCCTTCAATACAAAGTGGATTTAACGATGCCCTTGCAAGATAAATTGCCGCTGTTAAACCGGCGGGACCTGAACCTATAATAATTACCTTCTCAGCCATACTTCTCTCCTATAATAAGTTTTCATATTTTTCTTTTAAATAGTCAAGGTAATGTGTTTCTGATAGCGGTTCGCCCGTTGCTTTCTGTATCAATTCATTTGAGGGATAAAATCTTCCAAACCTGTGAATTTTGTTTCTCAAAATCTCTTTTAAATCGCCAAGTTTTCCATTTTTGACAAAATCTGATAGCGGCGTTGTCTCTTTTTCAATTGCCCGTTTTATTTGTGCCGCGTAGAGGTTTCCAAGAGAATAAGTTGGGAAATATCCCATCAATCCAGCCGCCCAATGGACATCCTGCATAAATCCCTTTTCAAAGGTTGGTGGCTTTATGCCGAAAAGTTCCTCAAATTTTTCATTCCATAAATCGGGAATATCATCAACTTTAACATCACCTTTGATAATTTTTTTCTCAAGTTCATACCTCAAAATTATGTGAAGATTGTAGGTAACCTCATCAGCCTCTATCCTTATGAATGTTGGATAAACGGTGTTTATAGCCCTGTAAAAATCATCAAGAGCAATCCCTTCAAAAGCATTACTTGAAAGTTTATTTATTTTTGAAAAATATTTTTCCGAAAATCCCCTGCTTCTTCCTATGATGTTTTCATAAAATCTTGATTGGGATTCGTGAATCCCGAGTGAACAGGATTCGCCTGCGGGGTATTTAAAATTCTCTTTATCAAGATTTTGTTCGTAAATCGCATGGCCACCCTCGTGGAGGATGCTAAAAAGCGAGGCAGGGAGAAAATCATCACTGTACCTTGTTGTAACCCTCACATCGTTCATAGTCCCTGAGGTAAAAGGATGAACTGAAACATCAACCCTTCCCCTATCAAAATCAAATCCAATCTCATTTAAAAGGAAAATTCCTATTTTCTCCTGATTTTCTTTTGAAACATTCCTTTTTATTGGTTTTAATGACTCTTCAAGGTTTTTTACTTTATATTTTTGTATCAAAATTTTGAGTTCATTCTTGAGGTTTTCAAAGAGCGGGTCCAGAATCTTTGTGGTGATGTAAGGCTCGTAATCATCAAGAAGAAAATCATAAGGATTTTGCTCATCTCCGCACCTTGAAATCTCTTTTAAAACATCGACAACTTTTTTTAAATGTGGAAGAAATGTCTTGTAATCGGACTTTGGCTTTGCCTCCTCCCAGACGCTCTGGGTGATTGACGCAACTTTAGCCCTTTCTTGAATCAATTGTGTTGGAATCTTCTTTTGCTTCTCGTAAGACCTTTTTGCCTCTCTTATGTGAGCCCTATCCCAATCGGTTTCAGCCAGCTTTTCAAAAGCGTAAATTATCTCTCCTGTCTTTTCGGATGTGATTTTTTCATGAATGATTTTTGAGAGTGTAGAAAAACTCTCAGCCCTCTGTTCTGAACCCCCTTTCGGCATATAGACTTGTTGATCCCAGTCAAGAATCTGCAAAACCTCAAAAATATTGTGAATTTCACCAAAATGGGAATAAAATCTCTCCTTATCCATTTCATTCCCCTCCTTTCTACAAAAGATAATTTAACACAAGATAAAAATTAAAAAAAGTATCTAAAATAAAAGGGGGTTCAATTTACTGAACCCCCCTCACTATTGTTTAAACAGAAAATTATCTTGTGTAGGGATATTCGTTGGAGAAGGTTCCATCAGGATTTTTTACCTTAATTTTAACAGTAACACCCTTTGGAACGAGTGCCTTCAAACCAGCCCCTTTCTTTGCAATAAGGTAGTTTGAGGACTTGAATTTTGTCGATGGAACTTGAATATCGTTAATAAAAACGAGTGAACCGTCCACAAAATTTCCTCCAATAACTCTCAATCTAAATGGATTTGTCATTTTTGAAACAGAAGTTATTACGGGCACATTAGTCGGAGAAGAGACCGTAACCGTTCCTGTTTTTGAACAATTTTTTCCATCAACCGTTACTGTGAAACTGAAGTTGTAACTTCCCGGATTTTGATAGGTGTGTGTCGGGCTTTGAGTCGTTGATGTCCCTCCATCTCCAAAATTCCATAAAAATTGGGGGGTTCCACTGCAATTGGTATGCGTCTCACTTCCCGTAAAACTTACCTGTAAAGGGGCATTTCCTGTGGTTGGATTTGCAACCGCATCGCAGGTAAGAGTGCAGGTCGGAGTTGATGACACAGTGATAGTTCCATTCTTTGTGCATTCAGTTGAATCAGCCTTTGCCTTGAGAGTGTAGTTGTATGTTCCTTCACTTTGATATGTGTGTGTTGTGGTCTGCTCTGTTGAAGTCTGTCCATCTCCAAAATTCCATTCATAAGAAACTGAAGAAGTGCAACCCGATGAAGTTGATGACGCACTGAAATTAACTTCTAATGGTGCTGTTCCGCTCGTTGGTGAAACGGTCGCTTCACAGGTTACTGTGCAACCACCAACATTTATTGTTCCACTTTTCTGACAAATTTCACCATCCCAATTGATTGTCAAAGTCCAGTTGTAATTTCCCTCTGTCTCATAAGTATGAGATGGATTCTGCTCAGTTGAAGAGTTTCCATCTCCAAAATTCCAACTGTAAGAGGGACTCCCACTACAACCACTTCCCGAAACTGATGAAGTAAAGTTCACTGTTAAAGGAGCACCCCCGCCCGTAACATTAGAAGATGCCGAACAGGTAAAATAGCACCCAGAAATTGTTATATCAGCAATATCAAGCCTCTCCTCTGGCCAGTAGTAGTCATCTCCTGCCGTTGAATAATACTTTGTTCCAATTATTCCACTTGAATGGTTGAGTCTGCCGATTGGTCTTTCAAATACAGAAAAGGTGTTAGAATTGGTGTCAAGAACTTGAACGAAGGGAAGTGGTCCTCCAGCCAACCCTGAAAGAGCGGAACTGTAGAAAAGGTAGTACCCCGAATCAAAAATTGCGTATTTGCCAATCGCTGTTGCCGATGAACTATATGTTGGATAGGGGATTTGGGTTGATGTTGTAAAAGTTTGAGACGATGGGTCAAAAATTATAACATTTTTATTGATGTAGTCAGGAGCAGTCAAAGTTGAGCCACCAAAAATGTAAATTTTATCACCTACTGAAACTGCAGATGCTGATTCCAATTCAAAGGGGAGATCTTGTCCGCTTGAAAATGTCCCTGAAACAAGGTCAAGAATTCTCGTCTTTTTGCTCAATGAATTTGGGTTTGTTGGAACAGTCCTTCCCCCAAAGATGTAAAGTTTCCCGTTATAGACGGCAGAGGCTGGAGATATTGTTGGATTTGGGTCTACTGCCCCTGAAATTTGGGAAAAAGAGTCTGAGGAAGGGTCATAAAAGTATGCTGTATTCAAAACCGCATGGCTTGTATTCATTCCAGAAGATATTACAAGTTTATCATCATAAGAACCAAAGGCGGGATAAATCCTTGCCTGTGGGTCAACGCCACTTCTTGTTGTCCAGTTGTTTGATGATGGGTCATACATTAAAACCTCTCCAGTAAAAGGTGAATAGAAACCTCCATCAACGACATAAAACTTGTTGTCATAAACAAAAGTGGCTCCTCCTGAAATATACTCACCCATTCTTTTGTTCGGTTCATAAAATGTTCCTGATGATGTATCGTAAATATCAACACAAACGACATTAGCGCCACCAATAAGGTAGAGTTTGTTTGAGATGAAAGCCGCGCAGTTGTTAAATCTACTCCACGGAGAGGGAAGAACCGGTAATGTTCCAGAACTAAAATTTTTCAAAACTGCGTCAAAAATCTGGATATCATAATAAGGTATTTCATCATTTATTGATAAATCATACCATGTCCCTCCAACGATATAAACTTTTGAAGATGTTTGATCATAGGCAACAGCAAAATTTGCCGTTTTTATTTGCATATTAGCAACAAAACTCCAGTTGTTACCCGAAAGGTCATAAGAGTAACATTTTCCAAAGAAATTTGATGGTGAGGTTGGTTCTCCGAGTAATCCTCCAAAATAAAAGATAGAATTTTCAGAAGCAAGATAAGAAGCACCGCCATAAGCAACTGCGAAAGGTGCAGTTGAAACTTCTGTCCAACTGCTTGATGACGGGTCAAAAGCATAAACATAATTTGAAAAACCGCTGTTTGTCTTTCCTCCAATTACATAAATCTTTCCATTTGCTGAAACTGAAGATGCTCCTCTCAAAGGCACGGGAAGAGTTGCACCATTTGAAAAAGAGTTTGAAGCAACATCGTAAATTTCGACTGAATCAAGAGAGTATGAACCTCCGCCCTCAGTTTTTGCACCACCAATAATATAGATTTTTCCATTCAGTTCAGAGGCGGTTGCATAAAATCTTCCCTGTTGAAGGTTTGCAAGAGAGGATACAGTGTCTGTTGCAGGATCGTATGAGTAGCAGGATTGTTGTTCAAGGTCAAAGGTGAATCCGCCAAAGATATAGATTTTCCCGTTGTATTGAGTATAGGCTGAACCTTCAAGAACTTTTGGCAAAAAACTTTTTGTGTTGTTGAAATGAATTGAAATTGTAGAAAATGAGGGCAAAACGATTGAAAAAAGAATCAAGACAAACAGTAGTTTCCTTACTTTCATAAAAACCTCCTTAAAAGATATCTATGATAGCATAAAAAAAAGGGGGCTTTAAAGCCCCCTTTCTAACACTTTTTATAAGGATTTATCTTGTATAGGTGTATTCGTTAGAAACGCCTCCATCAGGATTGACAACTGTAATAGTTACAGCCTGTCCCTTTGGAACCATATCCTTTAGTGCTTTCCCCTTCTTCGCAACAATCTTTGTTGAACTTTTAAAGGATGTTTGAGGAACCTCAACGCCGTTGATTTTTACTTTACAACCATTCTGGAAGCCTGTTCCCATTATGATTAAGCGGAAAGGATTTATTGCCTTCTTAACGCTTGTTATCGTTGGTGGGGCTACTTCTGAAACTGTAACAGTTCCAGTCTTTGTGCAGGGCTGCCCATCAACGGTAACCGTGAATGACCAGTTGTATGTGCCTGCACTCTGATAGGTATGTGTTGGGTTCTGCTCTGTTGAAGTTCCTTGATCCCCAAAGTCCCACGCAAAAGTCGGTTCACCTGTGCAATTGTTGTGAGTTTCAGTTCCGGTGAATTGAACATTTAAAGGAGCGGCTCCTGTTGATGGTGNNTGCTGAAGCATCGCAGGTTACTGTGCATACCGCTGCACCAACAGTGATTGTTCCACTCTTCCTGCAGGTCTGGTTATCAACCGTAACAGTTACATTCCAGTTAAATGTTCCTTCATTTTGATAGGTGTGAGTTGGGTTTTGCTCGGTTGAAGTTTCCTGATCACCAAAATTCCATGCAAAAGTTGGTGTCCCTGTGCAACCCGTTGCATTTGCTGTTGCCGTAAAGTTCACTGTTAGTGGCGGTGCTCCAGTTGTTGGGTTTGCAGAGGCTGTGCAGGTAAGAGTGCAACCACCACCACCAAAACTTGCTATGTCAAGCCTGTCAACAGGCCAGTCAGGATCTTCGCCCATAACCGAATAGTATGATGTGCCGATTATTTCACCGAGGTGGGAAATTTTTCCGAAAGGACGGGGAACGCTTCCTTCAAAACTATTTGTTGCAGGGTTGAAAATTTGCATATCAGCTACAAGTCCACCTGAAAGTCCCCCAAGCAAGTCATTGAACCAGAGGTTATATCCGCTATCAACAATAATTTTATC
>DHFQ01000041.1:238-6381 GCA_002402325.1 Candidatus Aminicenantes bacterium UBA4820 | reverse complement strand
AGTTAAAATTGAGCCTTTAAAAGTTCCAGAGGAGGGTGGATTTTCAGTTAAAGTCAAATTTTCAGGTGTGACTTCTTCATCACTCCATACAGTAACATTAACCGTTCCAGTTCCTAATAAATCTGCATCCTGAACCATAATCATCAGTTCATCCGCAAGACAGCCATAAACATCATCTTCAAAGACAACTGTTCCTGCTGATTCCGCACAGGTCTCTGGTGGATAAGTTAATATAAGGCTCCAGTTTTCTACCTGTCCAGTGATTCCTCCTTCATCATCAATAACCTTCAAATACCAATTACCCTGTGAAGATTTTCCATTAAGAACTGAAAGAGGAGATTCAGGAATGAATGATCCTGTAAAAGGTACAGTTCCAGAGGTTATGGAGGTTGAAGCCTGATCATCAAAAATGGTGTCTATGTAATTATCTCCTGAACTACCATTATCAGTTGACAATTCAACCTGTGTACCGTCGGGATGTAGCAAGTAGATGTCAACATCCGCATCCCACGCGTGTGTAATATTTATTTTGACATTAACATCTAATATCTGCTTGTTTTCAGAGACAGAAATTAAAGATGTTACACCCGACAAATCATTGTCCGGTATTGCTAATGGCGGTGTCTCAACTTTAGTATAGGTCGGATTTACATTTATCGTGGTTTTGAAGTTGTAGTACGCCCCTCCATTATTTTCTTCTGATGTGTTTGAGGCAGAATCAGTTGCGTAAGCAGAGAAATAAAAGCGAGTGCATTCTGTCAAATTAGTTAGAACTATGGAATGAGAAGTTGAAAATGATGTATCAGTGGCTGTGTTGGCTAAAGGAGGTATTGCGGTATCATACTTGACAAAAGCAGTTGTGCTTTCATCAGTTGAAAATGTTATTTTTGCACTGCTTCCGGTTATCTCTGTAATTTGAACATTTGTTATTACTGGAGGTGAACAATCAATCAGGGAATTTGTTGAAATGGACTGATTAGGTGTTCCACAATAATCTGTATCAAGATAACTTCCATACAGCGTATCGCCATCTGCAACCTGAACTTCTGTTGCTCCAGCAGCACCTGAAACTGTAGTAAATGAGCCTCTAAAAGTGGAATTCCCTTCATCGGTTAGTGTTATCGTTTTATGTGTTGAATCTGTATCCGACCACACCTCAACAACCGCAGGCGGTGTCAAAGTAGAATCTACGACAGTAACGGTTACGGTTGAAGCACAGTTGTAAATTGTGTTATCAAAATAAACCGTCCCTGCGCACGGTTGAGGAGTGATTGAGACACAGTTACTCATTGAGCTTACGCAAGAATCGCTATCAGTTGCGGCTTGAATTCTGTAGTAAGAGGTTATGCCGTTTGTTGCAGTATTATCAATGTAGGTCGTAGTTGGGGCATTCACCGTTGCTATTTTTGTAAATCCTGAATCACAAGAGGTATCATTTCTATAAATGAAATATCTTGTGGAATTAATAACTACATCCCAGTTTAATGTGACAGAATTACTTCCAACCGTTCCTGTCAAGGTTGGGGCTGTCAAAGTTGGGCATGTTGTTTGATTCTGATTTGAAGGATCTCCAGAGGCACCGCATGCAATGTTGTGTCTGTTAAATGCCTGAAAGATTCCCTGAGCGTGTGGGGTTCCATTTGCAGTTCCATCTCCATCATCGTCTATGGCTCTAAAAAGGTTGAATAGACTTGTTCCACCGCATCCATTAGAGGTTGGTGGTGTGCAGGTGTACATATCGCCAAGTTGAGGCATAGATGAATAGAAAAGTCTGTCAATTAGTTGCCACGCTGAGGTTGTGTCCATTGAACAATAGGTTGGAAGGTCTCTTATGGCAAGGTCCCATAATGCCTGCGTGGAAATTCCTGATTCGCAGTGGTCTTCTATTCCGCAGGGACCAAAATAGTATCCACCATCACATTCTCCTCCTGGGCTCCAAACCGTCTCATAGTTGGCGGCGGTCCATGGTGTGTGAGCAGCGTGCTTATCCCAATCAGCCTCTCTTACACCTGAACAGTCAAGACAGCAGTCCCCGTAGCCCCAGCAATTATGATATTCACTGCCTTGTGACGGAGGGTTACCACAACCATCGTCATAAGACATAAGAAATCCACCACCCGCACAGGATTGGTGAGTTTGCAAAATAGCAGTCCAATCTGCCCTCGTTTCAACAGGTGGACTATCGCCACCTGAACCATCATTGTCATCCATTCCGTGTCCCCACTCGTGAAGGGAGACTCCTGGAAGTTCACCTGTGTTACCGCAACCTCCGCCACTTTTGAAGAAATTGACTGATGAACCATCCCAGTATGCGTTGCAGGTATCATCAATGTTGACATTGTCCGTTACAACTCCTTGCAACCATGAATTTCCACTTAAATATGTGTATGCCTTTATCTTTATCCATGAAACATTGTAATATTGGGTTCTTGATGCGTGCGTGTTTCCAGCCCCACCAAATCCAGGTGTCGTGCAGTCAGTCCCGGAACTTGATCCGAAATCTATTAGCCCAGTTCCATCTGATGCGAGTGAAATTGAACCACATTCATCGGAAATTTCTACACCTCCAACATTCCCAGAACTTCCTGTTCTGCCTGTCATCGTTGAAGTCCCTGATGTTCCTGTATAATTTCCCCCAATATCAGAATAAACACCACTACCATAATCTGCGTAAGGAAATGGCATTGTTACTTCAGTTTGTGTTGGATTTTTATCAGTCTTATAAACTCCACCCTGAATCTTTCCATATTTATTAGCATCAACGAAGCGTAAAATTTCCCCGGTTTGAGCATCAATAAGGGCTTCATAGGTGCCGGGAACACCTGCTTTTTTGAAAACTATTTCATAGGTTAACCTGTAGGAATACATATTTCCAACCTGACCATTAAAAATATTAGCATCAAGTCCTTTTGGGGTTGTATTAATGATCACAAGAGTTGGAGGTTTAATAATTTGATCTTTTTCAGTAATTCTATCTTTCCCTAAATATCCATTAAGAATGTCAAATGCAAATGAGTCGGAAAAGGATGGGGTTGTATCAATGTTAAAAGGTGCTATGTTTGAGGAAGCAATTTGTATCAAGTTACCATTATTTATTCTAAAGAAAATTGACCCATTTTCAACTGGAATACCCTTTACAACCCATTGAAATCTTAAGAGATAAATTGAATTACCGATAGATAAAGTCCCATTTTCATCAACAAAAAGTTCTTCCTGCTTAACAGGGAATAAATTGGGATATTTGGTTAGAAATTCCCTTGCCACTCTTTCAACCTCCTCTTTTGAAATGCAACTTAAGGAAAAACAATTTGCACCAAAATCTGCGTAAGAAAGGGAGTTCATTGGGCCGGGGATAAATGGAATTGCCCCTCCATCTATTAAAGAAGGGATGCCTCTCCTTACATCAATAAAAATTTTCCAGTTGTCTCCATTATCTGCAAGGAATTTTGACAACTCCCCCTGAGAGTAAAAAGGTTCTTGAATTTCTCTAAAATCCTGATTTGTTTCCACAGTTCTCAATTCTGGGCTAAAAATCACAAGCGCATCAAGGGTACTTTTTCCTGATTGTTGCTTAAACGCCATTGATGGAATCAAACACACTGTTAGCACCAGAACCAACATCATCCTACAAAAAAGACTTTTCTTATCCATTTTGTCCTCCTCGAGTTTTTATTATAGAAAACTTTTTACATCGTTGTCAAGTATATATAAAAATCAATAATGGTAAGATTTAAAAGAAGTTCTTTGTCTAAAAAATTGAGTAAAGATTGCAAAATCAAAAACTTTGTCTTGCTTTAAAATTAAAATTTAGTTGAAATAATTAAGATAAAAAGATACAATTACTTTTTAGGGAGGAAAAATGTCATATTTCAACAAAATTAGAGTTACACTTTTGGTCTTAATATTAACAATCTTTTCTCTTTCTATTTTTTCTCAAAGCGGAGTTTATACTCTAAATGGAGGAAGTGCTTCACAGGATGGAAAAACTTATTCAGCGACATTGCAGGATCAATCTGCTGTTTTTGTTTTAAATTCAGGAAATCTTGAACTTACAAACTGCACGATGAATAAAAGTGGAGACTCATCTGATAACGATTTAAGTTTTACGGCGGGAATAAATTCAGCGGTTCTTTCCTACTCTCAAGGGAAAATTTTAGTCTCCGGCGGTTCAATTAATAGTAACGCATCAGGAGGTAACGGCGCATATTCTTATGGAAGCGGAACATCAATCACTTTGAAGAACTTGCCTATCACTACTACTAAAGACTACTCCTCTGGAATCTGCTCTTCTAATGGCGGAAGCCTCACTGCAAAAAATTTGACTTTAAAGACAAATGGAACTTTTTCAAAGGCAATTGCTACGTTGGGTTCAGGTTCTTCTTTAAGCATTGATGGCGGAACTTATTATGCAAATTCGACCGCGGACAATTGTGAGTCTCCCGCAATATATTCAGAAGGAAGTATCTCAATTTCAAATGGTGATTGTAAATCCAGAGGGGATGATGGCGCAGTAGTTTATGGGGGAAGTTTAACTTTAAACAATTCAACCCTTGAAGGTGCAAAAAATGGGATAAAAATAGCAAAAAATACATCCTCCTCTTCTTCTGTAACAATCAACATTTCATCATCAACAATTAAAGCAATTTCAGGGGATGCGATTTTGACAACAGAAGATGCTCCTAATGCTCAAATAAACTTCAGTGGAAATGTTACAATTTCTTCCTCTTCATCAAACATAATAAACCACACTTCTCAAGGCTCGGCATCGGTAACTTTCAATGGTGCGACAGTTGAAGGAAACATTTCAGGCAATTCAAAAGGTTCTTTATCTCTTGATTTAAAGGGCGGTTCTAACTTAACGGGAGAGGTGAAAAGTGCCAATGTGAGTCTTGATTCCTCTTCAATGTGGGTTGTTACAAAAGATTCAACAATTCAGGTTATAAAGGATTCAGCGGGAATTTCAAACCTTAATGTTACAAACATTACAGGAAATGGAAATAGCGTTTATTACGATCCAAACCTTTCTGATAATTCTTACCTTGGGGGTTTGAGTTATTCTCTTGTAAATGGTGGTTACCTTGCACCAATTGGCGGAGGTGGTTGCACCATAATTTGTGAAGCATCATCTCAACCGACCTCTGGACCTTCTCCTCTTGCTGTTACTTTTTCTTCTAAGATTAATTCAACAACCTGTGATGGCACTCCAGTTTATTTCTGGGATTTTGGCGATGGGACTAATTCAACAGAGCAAAATCCAACGCATACCTATACTCAAGACGGAGGGTACCTCTGGACATTTACAGTTACTATTGGTGACAAAAGTTGTGAGCAATCTGCAAGGATTTTAGTTGATAGTTCAGACCCTTGCATTTTGACTTGTAGTTCCATAGCATCTCCTTTAAGTGGACAACCGCCCCTTGCAGTTTCATTCACTTCAAATATTACGACAAAAGATTGCAGTGAAGAGGTAACCTACTTCTGGGATTTTGGCGATGGAGCTACTTCAACAGAGCAAAATCCTTCACATACGTATAACCAGATTGGAAAATATTTTTACCAACTAACTGTCAAAACAGGAACGAGAACCTGTACAAGTGGCGGTTCAATCAGTGTTGAGGAGAGTTCAGGACCAAAGATAATCGGTATTACTGAGGCAAAGAATCCTTATAGATTAAGGGTTTTTGGTGAAAAGTTTGTTTCTGGTGCTGATATTTTAACAAATGGAGCAAAGGTTCCTCAAACTGTTTTTAAGTCTCAAAGTTACCTGATTGCAAAAAAGGGAAGTTCTTTAAAATCTATGATTCCAAAAGGGGTTTTGGTTAAGGTGCAGGTCAAAAATCCTGATGGAAATTTATCAAACGAATACAACTTCATCAGGTAACCGTAATTCCGACATTGAAAGCAAAAGTCCCTGTCAGGCAATTTAAGTAGTTTGTCAAACCTTATGTTGTTGAGCAATTAAAGATGACACCCAATTTGACTTTTTAATTTTTGATTTTGCTTTGATTTTTTTCTCCTCATTGAGTCTAAAAGGTTTGGTTGCTGCTTCATCTAATTTCCTTTTTAATTGAACCGGGTTAAATTTAAGGAAAATTATTATCATAATGAACCAAAGTCTTCTCCTCCCATTTCAGGGGAGGCTG
>DHFQ01000041.1:0-144 GCA_002402325.1 Candidatus Aminicenantes bacterium UBA4820 | reverse complement strand
TGTCCCGTAGCCGCAGGCTTCAGCCCGCGTCCTTTAATCTCCTCCCATTTCAGGGGAGGAAAAAGGAGGGGTTACAACTTGTAGGAAATCCCCTCTCATTCTCCCCCTGAGAGGCTGATATTACCCTAAAATAAAGGCATATTG
>DHFQ01000029.1:28997-29772 GCA_002402325.1 Candidatus Aminicenantes bacterium UBA4820 | reverse complement strand
TCAACATCCATCTTTACTTTACTTGCTTTTACTTTAAAAAATAACACAAGGTCGCCAGAACCTTTGGGCATTTCCTTTACTACAAAGTTCTCCCTCATCCCCTTTTCACTGTTCTCAAATTCAATTTCTACCTCTTTACCTCTTACATACCCTTTGTTTTTTTCAACCTCAAGTTTTGCATTTGAATTATATTTTTTTACTTTATCCTCTTTGCCATAGTTTGTAAGTTTAAACAAAACAGACCATTTCTCTTCATCCCTGTTTTTAACTTTAAATCCGTCAGAATAGTAACTGAACCTTAAATTTTGTGCCCTGTTTGGAGATTGATATTCATTTTCTTTCTCCTGCCATCGTATCTCGTATTCACTATCTTTGATGTTTTTTGTTACCTTTTCATACCAGTTGCCATCAATCCCATCTTTTTGCTTGATTTCACCAGCACAAAAAATTGAACCAAAAGACCAGATTAAAAAACAGACAACACCAACAACTGCTCTAAAACTTTTCATCTTAACCCCCTTTCAATTTAAATACTTATACAAAAAACAAAAATTTGAAAAAATAATGACCTTATCGTATTTGTTTCTTATAACCATTCTACTCTCCTTTTTTAACTATATAACCTATTTATTTAAAAGTCAAGGCATCTATTGCGAGGCTCTTTCGAGTGAGAGAGAAGACTCTAAGAACAAGTGCGAACTCTCTAAGGACAACTGCGAACTCATTTCAGACTGGTGCGAGCTTTCTAAGAACGACTGCGAACTTATTTCGGACG
>DHFQ01000029.1:0-28938 GCA_002402325.1 Candidatus Aminicenantes bacterium UBA4820 | reverse complement strand
AACGACTGCGAACTCATTTCGGACAAGTGCGAAGTCTCTATTAACGACTGCGAACTTATTTCGGACAAGTGCGAAGTCTCTATTAACGACTGCGAAGTTATTTCGGACGAGTGCGAAGTCTCTATTAACGACTGCGAACTTATTTCGGACGAGTGCGAAGTCTCTATTAACGACTGCGAACTTATTTCGGATGAGTGCGAAGTCTTTACTTTTGAATAAGATAGAGTGTTTTTCATAACAAAAAGCCACACTTCCTGATTTTTCTTACCGAAAAACGATTCAAAAAGAGAGAAAAAGGATTTAACCCCCAAAAAACAATTTTGAAAAACTCAATTTGCCGAAACCCATTAAAGAATCCCTCTTTTCTTCGGAAAAACAATCTTCAAACTTGAAACAAATAGCCAAACCAAAAGGTTAAGAGAAAAATATAAAAAAAAATGTAAAGAGAACTCATGGTTAGCATTAAGATAGGTATTGTTGAGTAAGTTGCCCACAGCAAAACACTCTGATTTTTTTCTTACAATGTGACATTTCTAAAGAGTCTTGAGAATAAAAATGGGTGCATTTTTGCTCGCATAAAAGCATTTAGAGGGGAACTACAAAACGATATTTTTGATGTCAAGTTTGCATCAATTTAGAGAAATTTCTTTTGGAATTTTTCAAATTCCTTGAATGGCTTTCCTTCTATTTCTATTTTCTTACCATTCTTGTCGATAAAAACCATCTTGAAGCAGTGGAGTAGTGGCATCTGTGAAAGAAAGGGCTTATCGCCATATTTCCTGTCACCCACTATTGGAAAGCCAATTTCTTTTAAATGAACCCTTATCTGGTGCATCCTTCCTGTCAAAGGAACGATTTTCAAAAGTGAGAAGGCTTTACTTGTTTTTAAAACCTCGTATTTTGTTACTGATTTTTTTCCTGAATCTGATGGAAAAGCATAATTTCCCGTGAATTTTAAAGGAATTTCAATACTCCCCTCTTTTTTTTCAATCTCTCCTTTGACGATGGCAAGGTAAATTTTTTCTATTTCATTCTTTTCTTTTAAATTTTCAATGAACCTTGCAGAATCTTTGCTTAATGCAAAAAGAACAACTCCTGAAACGGGGGTATCAAGCCTGTTGACAATGTGGATATCCTTTAAACCAGTGTTTTTCATCCTTGAGACAAAATGAAGTGCGCTTTTAATGTCAGTTTTTGTTGGAATTGAAGGTAAAAATGGAGGCTTGTTTAAAGCAATGAAATTTTCATCTTCATAAAGGATAGAGATTTCTTCAATCTTTTTTTCTTCATCTTCTTTATCAAGAACTAACTTCAATGTATCACCTTGATTTACGATCTTTGAAGAAATAAGACATCTCTTACCATTTAGATAAACAGAACCTTTATCAATTAAAACTCTTGATTTTCGTCTGCTTATTTCAGGAAATAGTTTTGAAAGAACTTTATCAAGCCTTTCTTTCGCAATTGATATATCGACTTTTGCAACAAGTTCATTTATTTCTCTCATACTATATTAAACCTTTTTTTACCCTATTTTGTCTATATCATCTGAAAGGAGATACTGAAATGAAAAAAATGTTAGTAGTTGCATTAACCCTTTTACTTTTAACCCTGTTTGTTTCTGCACAAAATCCACCCGGCACTCCTGGCGCTGGAGGGTGCCAAATGATGAAGCATCCCAACTATCAGATGTTGGGTGGAAGAGGAATGGAAGATTTACTTGAGGATTTAAACTTAACTCAAGAGCAGGAGACAAAACTTGTTGACCTCAAGTTTGCACATCAACAGGAAGTTTTACCTCTAAAAAGAGACCTTACAAAAAAGAGGATTGAACTAAAGTCGGAACTTGAGAAGGAAAACCCCAACAAAGCGACGCTTGAAAAGCTGACAGACGAAATTTCTGTACTTCAAGCAAAAATTCAAAAGTCAAAACTCAACTTTTTGCTTTCTTTAAAAACCGTTTTGACACCCGTGCAGTGGCGAAAGGTGAAAGAGAATTTTATGGAAGAAAAGGGTAGACAATTTAAGATGAGAGAAGAAAGACGCCAAATAAGAAAATATATGCCCCCTCCGTTGCCTCCCTCTAAAGATGAAGAAGGTGAAGAATAAGCCCTCCTCTTTTTCCTCGCATAAAAGCCCGCCTCTGGCGGGCTTTTTTATTTGACATAAAAGATTTTAAAGGTTATCATTCTATTTGAATTTAGGAGATTAGGTTGACTGTAGCCAATTTGATAACTCTTATAAGGGTGGTTCTGATTCCCTTTTTCCTTGCCGCACTTCTGTATGGCGATTTTAAGACCGCCTTTTTTATTTTTCTTATTGCAGGAATTACGGACTCACTTGACGGCTTCATAGCAAGGTTTTTTAATCAGAACAGTGTCCTCGGTTCTGTGATGGATCCTGTTGCAGATAAACTTCTACTTTCAACGGCATTTATATGTTTGACAATTCCAAAAAGTGGAGAATTTTATGTGATTCCCATCTGGGTTACACTTTTAACTTTAAGCAGGGATTTCATAATCATTTTATTTGTATTGATTCAAGTTCTGTTTTTTGAAACTGAAATTAAACATTTTATGCCATCATTTTGGGGAAAATGTACAACAACTGTTCAAATAGCCTTTATTATTTCCGTGATGTTGAGAAACTCCTACGGATTAAATAAGATTATCGTGGATATCCTTTTATTCGGGGTTGTCGCTTTTACACTTCTTTCAGGATTTCATTATCTATGGAGAACAAGGAACATTGAAGCAAAATAGTGTAATTGCTTTGATTTTTCTGCTTTTTTTATCCTGTTTAAATAAAAGTTCACAAGTAAAGAAACTTGAACCCAAAGTTATTTTTCCTGATGGTTTTATAGTAGATGTAAAACTTGCAATATCAGATTTTGAAAAAGGTTATGGACTTATGTTTGTCTCCTCTCTCCCTGAAGACAATGGTATGCTTTTTATAAACGATGAGGAGTCAAAAAATCCTTTCTGGATGAAAAATTGCCTTATTCCTCTCGACCTAATCTGGCTTGGAAAAGATGGAGAGATAGTTGACATCACAAGAAATGCAGAGCCCTGTAATGAAGACCCCTGCCCTAATTACTATCCATCAAAAAGTTATTTTTATGTGCTTGAGGTAAACGGTAATCTCTCTTTAAAGCATAATTTGAAAATAGGTGATAGAATTATGTTTGTGGATGTTTTTGAAAGTGTCAATAAAAAGAGTTGACATTTTACCCCTAAAGTTAGTCTAATATAGTATGGGGAAAACCCCAAAAGGGAGGTTTTTGTGCAGAGAGTATCTTTGATGAGTTTTTTAGGAAGTGTGGTTGCTGTTTTCCTTGTTGGAATAGTTCTCTCCTCCATATTTCTTCCCAACTCAATTCTTACAACATTATCTTTTTACCTATTTTTGATTCTGTTTTCTTTAATCGTTGGGGGAATGGTTAACTACTATGTAAATGTTTATCTCAAACTACACAAGGATATTACAGAGCGTGTTTTGATAGACCTCGCAAAAGGAAGGCTTAATGTCGATTCAAAAGATTATTACCTTCAGGCGGTAAAGTTTTATAGCGGTTTTCAAAGTCTTCTAAAATCAACAAGAAACCTTCTAAACTATTTGCAGGATATGGGAGAGAATGTTTCAAATGTTGCTTCTGGAATAACCGAGAAGACAAGGAATCTGATAATTGATGCAAAAGAACAGGTCAATTCAGTCATTGCCTCTGATAAATCAATAAAACAACTTGATAAAGAAATTGAAAAGGTTGTAGAGGAAATGGATACTCTTTCAACCTTCGTTGAACAAACCGCTTCTTCAGTACTTGAAATGAAATCTTCAATTGATGAGGTCGCGGATGCTGCACATAGACTTGCAACCTTTGTTGATGAAATAACTACATCAATGACTGAAATGTCAGCCTCATTTGAAGAGGTGGCTGAAAATACAAACTCTCTCTCAGCCTTTGCCGTTCAAAATTCTGCATCAATGGTTGAAATGGATGCCACAATTTCCCAAATTGAAGAAAATATAAGAGACACAGAAACTTTAACCCAACAGGTATCACAGGTTGCAAGAATAGGATTTCAATCTGTTGAAGACACAGTTAAAGGGCTTGAAAAAATAAATGAATCAGTTGGTCTAAACCAAACTGCGATGGAATCACTTGAGAAAAGGTCAATTGAAATTGGAAAAATACTCAAAGTTATAAGAGAAATAGCTGAGCAAACTAATCTCCTTGCGCTAAATGCGGCAATAATAGCCGCACAATCCGGAGAACATGGCAAAAGTTTCGGAGTAGTTGCGGAAGAAATAAGAGATCTCGCTGAAAGAACTGCTCTATCAACGAGTGAGGTTAGCGAAATAATTACTTCAATTAACAAAGACATTTCGGAGGCAACCAAAACGGCGTCAGAAGGAATGTTAAGAGCTCAAGAAGGGATGAGGCTTGGAAGGGCTGCACTTGATAGCCTTGAAAGAATAAGCAAATCAATACAAGCCGCCGAATCAAGTATTAGCCACATAGCAAGAGCATCTGCTGAACAGTCAAAGGGATCAAAGCAGGTTACCGCTGCAATTGAAGAGATGACAAAAAGAATTGAAAGAATTTCAATAGCAACAAAAGAACAGGCTCAGACGAGTAGTTCAATAACAAAAAGGTCTGCAACTATGGAGGAGTTAACAAAAGCGGTTGACAGGGCAGCCCACGATCAGGCAAAGGGTTCAGAAGTTATATCGCAGGGAATGGAAAAGGTGAAAGTGGCAATTGATACCACCCATCAGGCGTTAATTTCAATGTCAAAATTGGGACAGCAGATGGTCTCCGCAGTTGATATAATTAGAAGTGCTTCAGAGCAGAATTTGGGAAGCGCAAGAGATTTATCTGCGACAAGTTCAAATTTAAGGCAGGATTCAATTCTACTCGTTGAAGAGTTAAGGCGATTTGAACTTCCAAAACCACAAAGGGGTGGTGAAATAAGAATCGGCTACACGAGATTCGCATACAACCTTGATCCCGCTTATGGTAATTTAAGAATGCATCATGAGGTTTCCCATCCTTACAATATGACTCTTGTCCGATTTGGGCATGGAACCAGAATCTATCCCGCCCTTGCATCAGAATGGAATGTTAGCGCTGATGGATTAAAATACACTTTTAAACTTAGACGGGATATTTACTTCCATAACGGAAGAAAGGTAACTGCAAGAGATGTTATATTTTCCTGGCACAGGTCTCTCTCTCCCCTTCTTGATAACGAGGGAAAGTGGTTCTTAAACTGGGTAGAAGGGGCAGAGGATTTCACTCAGGGAAAAGCAAAAACAATTTCAGGTTTGAAATCCTATGAAGATGATACGATAGAAATCACTTTAAAAGAGCCACTTGCATTTTTCCTTAATATGCTTACCGCAATAGAAGCTTCTGTGATTCCACCAGAGGCGGTTGATGAAAATAGTTTAAGGCTCATAAGACCGATAGGTTGCGGTCCCTATAAAGTAGTTGAAACAGAACCAAACAAAATAGTTTTTGAAAAATTTGAAAATTATTTTGATGAAAATGTGGGATTTGTGAATAGAATCGTCTATGATTACAATCCAAAAACTCCAACTGACCTTCTTGTTTCTTTTAAAGAAGGTTCTATAGACATTATTCCATCTTTAGCAAAAGAAACACTTGAAGAACTTATTAGAGATGAAAAATGGCAAAACCAGATTGAATCATCCCTTGGTTTGAACACAACATTTTTTACTTTCCGAAATGACACAGGACCATTTGCAGTTAAAGAGTTAAGACAGGCGGCAAATTACGCTGTTGATAAAGAAGCACTTGTAGCAGAACATCCCGCAACCGAACCAACACCGGCAAAGGGCTTACTCCCGCCCGGTATTTTGGGATACAATCCGAATCAAAAAGGTTATCCTTATGACCCTGATAGAGCAAAATGGCTTATAAACAAGGCTGGATACCCCGATGGCTTGAGGCTAAAAATAGCAACAGATGAAAGCAGAGTCAACCAGAAGAAGGATTTTGAATTTGTATCAAAATATCTGGATGAAGTTGGAATTCATATTGAAGAAGAAGTGCAAACCCACGAAGAGTTCATACAGAGGAATAAAAGGGAAGGAAGGCCATATATTTATGCAACAGGCTGGTATGCAGATTATCCCGATCCTGATAATTTTGTTTATGTCCTTTTCAACAGCAAAGCGGGAGACATTTTAGGAACAGGATACAAGAGTTCTCGCCTTGATGAACTTTCTGAAAAAGCAAGGAGGTCTTTGGATCTGGATGAAAGGATTGAGCTTTACAGAGAGGCAGAGGATCTCCTTGTAGAAGATGCGCCTGTTCTATTACTTTACCATGAGAGGGCTGTAGTTCCACATTCTAAAGAAGTGATGGGCTTAAAACTGTTCCTCGTTCCGCCTACTGTTCGTCCCGAATCTGTGTGGTTAAAAAGTTAGGAGAAAAAATGGACAAAAAAAGAATCGCCCTTGATGTCGCCAAAATTCTTTTGAACCATCTTCCGGAGGAACTTCCACAGGAAACAATTGAGAAAATCGCAGCAGATGTCATTTCTTTGATCGAAGGGCAAAGTTCTGATGATGATTTAAAAAGACGACTCGCAGTTTTAACAGTAATTGGAAGAAACCATTCTGGAATTGTGCATTCTTTCTCTGAGATTCTTGCTGAAAACAATGTTGACATCATTGACATAAATCAAACAATTGTTCACGGCAATTTTGCAATGATGATGGTTATAGACCCAACCGATTCAAAGGTGGATTTCTTAACTTTAAAAAACCTTCTTAAAGAGCGAGGAAAAAGGGAAGATGTTCAGGTTTTTCTGCAATACGAAGACCTCTTAAAAGAGTTAAACAGGATATGAAATGAGTTACTCAAGAAGAGAGATACTCGACACGATCAGGATGACTGAATCTGAGCACTTTGATGTTAGAACCGTTACATTGGGAATAAGCCTCTTTGATTGCGGAAGTAAAAATAGAGAAGAATGCGCAAGAAATGTTGCAGAAAAAATAAAAAAATATGCCGCATCTCTTCCCTCTGCCGTAGATGAAGTCGCAGAGTATCTTGGAATAAGGGTTGCCAATAAAAGAATAGCCCTAACTCCAATTTCTCTTGTCTCTACTTTACCTCAGAGGGAAAGCTACATAGAAATTGCTAAAGAGGTTGACAATGTAGCCGGGGAGTTGGGCTTTGACTATGTCGGTGGTTTTTCCTCTTTGATTGAGGCAGGATTTACAAAGGCTGATTATGCTTTGATTGATGCAATTCCTGAAGTTCTGACAGAGACAAAAAGAATCTGCTCAAGCATAAATGCAGGAACAACGAGGGAAGGGTTGAACATAGATGGAGTTATAAAAGTTGCCTCACTTATAAAAGATACCGCTTACAGGACAAGAAATCACGGAAGTGTTGGCTGTGCCAAATTTGTTGTATTTGCAAATGCTGTTTCAAACAATCCTTTCATTGCAGGTGCATTTCATGGAATTGGTAACCCGGAAGTTGTAATAAACATAGGACTTTCTGGTCCAGGAGTAATTCTTGATGCAATAAAAAGAAATCCTTTAGCCAATTTGAGAGAACTTTCTGAAATAATAAAAAAAGCTTCCTACAAAGTTACGCGGGTTGGCGAAATCGTCGGAAGAGAAGTTTCAAAAAAACTTGATATCCCATTTGGAATAGTTGATATAAGTCTTGCTCCTACCCCGGAGTTGGGGGATTCCGTTGGAGAAGTTTTGATGGCAATGGGTATTGAAACGCCCGGTGCTCCCGGAACAACAGCCGCTCTCGCCCTTTTGACGGATGCAGTCAAAAAAGGTGGAACTATGGCAACATCGCAGGTAGGAGGATTATCGGGTGCATTTATTCCAGTAAGTGAAGATGCTGCAATGATAAAAGCCGCACATGAGGGTCATCTTTCTCTGGAAAAGCTTGAAGCGATGACTGCTGTTTGTTCTGTTGGGCTTGATATGGTTGCAGTTCCAGGCGATGTTGAAGAAGATGTATTAGCAGGGCTGATTGCTGATGAGTTGTCAATTGGTATAATAAACAACAAGACAACAGCAGTGAGAATAATCCCTGTCTACGGGAAAAAAGCGGGAGAAATTGTCTCCTTTGGAGGACTTTTGGGAGACGCTCCTGTTCAGGAAATAAAAACAATTTCACCGGGTAATTTTATTAGAAGAGGTGGACATATTCCACCTCCAATAGTTTCTATGAAGAATTGAGGAGCAAAATGAAAACTAAACTTTCAATATTTTTTTTGGTCTTCCTGCCTTCCTTTATTTTTGCTTCTTCCTATTTCCCACAATTTTACCATTTTTACAAACCCACTCTGGGGGAATGGTCAAAATACGAGATAACCGACAATTTTGGAAACAAAGGAATTTTGACAGTGAGTGTTGTGGCAAAAGAAAATGATGACTATTGGATTGAAGTGGAAAGTTCATCTAACGGCGAAAATGGAATCGTTGCCTACCTTGTAAATGGTGATCCAACCGATGATGAAAATGTTTTGAAAATAAGGCTTAAAAGCGAGGATGGTCCCATAATTGAAATTGACAAAGCAACGCTTGATAAGATGAAGAAAATGCAGAAAATCAGTCAATCTTTTCAAAGCGTAGGCCCTCCAAGGGGGAAAATTCAGACCTTGCCGAATGAAAAAATTAAGGTTGGAAAGAAAAGTTACAACTGTTCCAGAATAAAACTAATTGGTGAAGAGGGACAGAGTGCTGATATCTGGATAAGCGACGAGGTTGTTCCATTCGGAATAGTAAAACTTGTGTCTGGAAGTGAATCTCTGGTTCTTCTTGATTCGGGAAAAGATGCAAAAATGAAACTTAAAGGCGATGTGAAGCCTTTGGTCATTGAAGGAGGAAACTAATGGAGAAAAAAGTTATTGCAACAAAAGATGCACCTCAAGCAATTGGACCCTATTCTCAAGCCATACTCTATGGAAACTTGATTTTTGTTTCCGGACAGATTCCGATAGACCCAAAAAATGGTGAGATAATTTCAGGAGGGATTGAGGAACAAACGGAGCAAGTTCTTAAAAATCTGGAGGCAATTCTAAAAACTTCAAACTCCTCGCTAAAAAATGTTTTAAAAACAACAGTTTTTATTACCGATTTAAACAACTTTGGAAAAATGAATAAAGTTTATGAAAACTCTTTCAAAGAAAATCCGCCTGCTCGATCAACTGTTGAAGTCTCAAGACTTCCAAAAGAGGTTCTTGTTGAAATTGAAGCAATCGCCTGCATAGAATAAAGGAGGAATATGAACTCAATTGCAATTTATCCAGGGTCGTTTGATCCACCAACAAATGGTCATCTTGATTTAATTTTGAGGTCTAATCAACTTTTTAAAAAAGTTGTTGTAGCAGTTTTAAGAAACACCTCCAAAAAGTGTCTTCTTTCAGTTGATGAGAGATACAACCTATTAAAGGAATGCACAAAAAATTTCCCGAATGTTGAGGTTGATGCCTTTGAAGGGTTACTCGTTGACTACGCAAGGGTAAGAGAAGCAAAGCATATCATTAGAGGAATAAGGGCACTCACAGATTTTGAATATGAATTTCAAATTGCCCTTCTAAACAAGAGACTTGCCCCTGATATTGAAACAATCTTTCTTATGCCAAAGGAGGAGTATGTCTACCTCTCATCAAAACTTGTCAAAGAAGTTGCCCTTCTTGGAGGTTCTTTCGATGATCTTGTTCCAAAGCCAGTGGCAAATTTTCTTAAAGAGAAGATAAAAAACAATCTTCGGTTCAGCGATTTAGAGGGATAAGATCTTTATCTTAGAGAAGATTGATTGGGCAGTTGCCTTGATTTTATACCGCTGCCCTTAATGCCTCTGCCGGCTCCATTTTGGATGCGAGCCTTGCAGGATAAAAACCAAAAATGATTCCCGTTACAACAGAGATGATAAAGGCAAAAGCAAGTGTGCTTAATGGAATCAAAGTCTCCCAGTTATTTAGTTTTGTTATTATACAGCATCCCAGAAGCCCAACGATAATTCCTATTATTCCTCCAATCAAAGAAAGAATAAGAGCCTCAAGCATAAACTGCACAGTTATGTCTTTATGCCTTGCGCCAATTGCTCTTCTTAATCCAACCTCTCTCTTTCTCTCTCTTAAAGAAATAAGCATCACAGCGAAAATCCCAATTCCTCCTGTAACCATAGAGAGCCCTGCGACCACTGCGACAAGAAGTCCAAAAGCCTCTTCTGTTTGCATTTCACTTTTTAGTAACTGTTCCTGTGTCTGAATTGTAAAGTCATCCTCTTTTCCCTCTTTTATTCTATGATTCTTCCTTAATACCCTCGTTATCTCCTCTTTAACCTCATCCATTGAATCTTTGTTATAAACTTGAACAATAATTGCTTCAATATAAGTAACATTGAAAAATCTTTTCATCGCAGTCTGTAAAGGGACATAGATCACATCGTCAAGGTCGTTTCCTCTGTAATCCAACCCTCGCTGTGAGGAAACCCCAATAACTTTAAGTTGCATAGGACCCACTTGAATCATTTCACCAACAGGGTCAACGTCTCCGAATAAATTATTTTTTGTCGTCTGTCCTAACACGCACACCCGTGCAATCTTTTCTTCGTCCCTCTGGGTATAAAGCCTTCCAGAAACAGCACTAATTCTCCATATATCAAAAACTTCTGGTTCAACACCCATCAACATTGTCCTTGTCTTGATATTTTTGTAGTTTGCATTTGCTCGCCGGTCAAACATACCACCAACTCTCTTCACTCCCGAAACTTTTCTTTTTATCGACCTTATATCGTTTAAGGTGGTTGTCGTAAATCTTGTCCCATGCCTTGCCCTTCCTCCAAGATTTTTGATCCTGCTTGCTTGAACTGAAATAAGGTCAGTGCCTAAATTTTCAATTTTTTTTGCGGTATCATTTTGCGCCGCCTTTGAAGCACCAACCATCATAACAACCGCAGCGACACCAGTTCCAACCGCAAGGGCAGATAGCAAAGTTCTGAGTTTATGGCCAAAAAGTACATTTAAAGAAATGTGTAATGTTCTTCTTATATTCATCTTAACGCTTCAACGGGTTCAAGTTTTGATGCCCTTCTTGCCGGCTGAACGCCAAAAAATATACCCAGAACAATAGAAAAAATGAATCCATACACAAACGCATTAAAGGTAAATGCCATCGGAATCATAGGCATAACTTTTGGAAGTAAAAACACCGGTATTAATCCAAGGAAAACCCCTAAAATCATTCCACACAATGAAACTGCTATGGATTCAGAAAGGAACTCAAGAAAAATGTCCCGCCTTGTTGCACCAATTGCCCTTTTCAATCCTATCTCAGGAATTCTTTCACTTACAGAAAGAAGAAGAATGTTCATTAAAACCATTCCTCCAACGATTAGAGCAACTATTGAAAGAGCAAGTCCACCCAACCTTATTGTTTTCGTCATCTCTCTAATCCTTTTTGCTATAAAATCGGGTGTCCTTATCCTAAAATCGCTATCCTGCCCCTGCTTTATCTTATGCCTTTCCTTTAACAAATTCTCTATTTCAGTTTTCACTTCATTTATATCATATTCTTGCCTTACTTTGAACCTCAAAACTCTTAAATTATCAACATTGAAAACTCTTCTCATTCCCGTTGATAAAGGAATCCAGATACAATCATCCATATCAAATCCTTGAGGGTTTGTTCCTTTTGGCTTTAGCAATCCCTTTACTCTGAAGGGGATATCTTTTATGAAGATTTTTTTTCCAATCGGATCTTCGTCCGGGAAAAGGTTTTTAACAACTGTAGCACCAAGCAGACAAACCCTTGCTATATTTTTAACATCGTAGTTATCTATTGGTTCTCCCGCCTCTATTTCCCAATCTCCAACAATAGCAAATTCTGGGTCAACAGCAAAAATCGTAGTTTGACTATTTTGAGTCATATATTTTATGAAAACATCATCTCTTGGTATTGCCGCAGAAAAAATAGCCTTATCAAACAATCTTGTCCTTAATGCTTCTAAGTCTTCAACTTTCAAAGTTGTCTCTGCAGCCGCTCTTCCACCTGCGGTGCTCATCCTCCCTCCTCCGGCAAAAATCATACCTGTTCTTGGTCCCATAAACTTCATAATTTCATCTATTCTATTTTCAACGCCTTTTGATATTCCTACAACACCCGTAAGTAGCATTATTCCAATTGCAGTTCCAAGCATCATAAGGAGTGCCTTTACCTTTGAGCCAAAAACCGCATTTATTGAGTGTGTAAAGAGTCTGTAAAACCTCACAAAATTCATTTTACTTTTTCCTCTTTAAACACCTTTCCATCTCTCATCGTTATAACTCTTTGTGCCCTTTTTGCAACATCAAGTTCATGAGTAACAACAACGAGCGTTCTTCCTTGCCTATGAATCTCATCAAAAATGTTTAATATCTCTTCGGAAGACTTGCTATCAAGATTTCCTGTGGGTTCATCTGCAAGAAGGACATCTGGCTCGTTTATCAAAGCCCTCGCAATTGCTACCCTTTGTTGTTGACCTCCAGAAAGAGCATTAGGTTTGAAATGTATTCTTTCTGAAAGTCCAACCATATTCAAAAGATTTATCGCCCTTTCCTTTGCATCTTTTGGATAATTGTGGGCATAAAGAAGAGGTAAAAGGACATTGTCAAGAACGCTTACTCTATTAAGAAGATTGAACAATTGAAAGACAAAACCTATTGATTTGTTCCTTAATTGTGAGAGTTGATCATCATTTAGTTCTGTCAAATCTCTATTTTTAAAAAGATATTTTCCTTCGGTTGGTTTATCAAGAGTCCCTAAAATATTAAGCAAAGTGGATTTTCCCGTTCCCGAAGGAGCCATTATTGCAACATACTCACCCTCTTCAATCTTGAAGTCTATTCCAAAAAGAACCGGGGTTTCCTTTCCCTCAGTGAAATATGTTTTTTTTATGCCAATTAGTTCAATCAACTCTGTCCCTCCCCGCTTCTTGTTTGAACAAGGACAAAGTCCCCTAAAGAAAGACCACTTTTAACCTCAACTAAATCACCCGATTCTCTTCCAAGACTAACCTGCCTTTTTTGTGCTTTCTCTCCCTCTTTAACCATAACATAGGGCATTCCATTGTCTCTTTTTACTGCTCTTAAGGGAATGGCAAGAATCCCGGAAAGGGTATCAAGATGAACGGTAACGGATGCAGTCATTTGTGGTCTCAAATAATCTTCAAATTGATCTTCTATTTTTAAAATTGTTGCATAATAAACAACATTATCTTTAATTGTTGCATCTGGATAAATCGCTTCAACAGAGGCATTGAAAACTTTTTCAGGAAATGAATCGACAGTAAAAGTTGCCTTCTGACCCACTTTTACCTTCCCTATGTCAACCTCATCAATATAGGCATCAACCTCAAGCCTTCCTAAATCAAGAATTGTAACAAAGGTCGGAGCGGATAAACTTGCTGCGACTGTCTCGCCTTCTTGAGTTGAAACAGACCCAACAGTACCAGATATTGGAGCCTTTATCGTTGCATAAGAGAGCTGGACTTGAGAGTAGTCAAGCTGAGCCTTTGAATTCTTTTGCCCTGCTTCAGCCGATTCAAGCGCCTTTTTTGCGGAATCGAGAGAATCTATTGGAACAACTCCCTCCTCATAAAGTTTAGATATTCTTTCATAATTTGCCTTTGCATAAGATAAAGTCGCTTCTGCGTCTTTTACTTGAGCCTTCATCCTTTCAACATTTGCAAGGAGATCTTTTTGTTCAACGATGGCAAGAACCTCACCCTGCTCAACTTTGTCTCCAACCTTAACATAGAGGTGTTCAAGTTTACCAGAAACCCTTGGACCAACTTTGACCTGTGCACCAACGCGGGGAACAACAGTTCCCGTTGCCGTAACTTCAGCGGGAAGGTCTGTTTTCTTGACCTCCACCCAATTTCCGATGTCTCTGTTTTTCTTTCCCTTAGAGCAAGATACCATAAACAAAACAATTAAAAAGATGATCCAGAATTTTTTATACACTACAAACCTCCGTTTCAAACTTATTTAATACGGAATTAAACATAAAAAGTTTAATTTTTATTGCAATCTTTTATTATTTCCTTGATCCTTGTGTATGCTTCTTTTGGAGTTCTATCGTTTTCAACTATTCCGAAGCCTGGCTCTATTGGTGAATCTCTTAATTCGTAGATAAATATTTTTTCAACCCAGCCCATCTTTTGATGATATTTGATGAATTTTTCAATATAATCTGCCTGCTTTTCATAACCAATTTTATTTGACCTGAAGCCAAACTCTGTTAGCCAGAAAGGTTTGTTAAGACAGCCTGTTTTTTCAAGGATTCTTCTGACAGCAGGAGGATCCCACGGAGGCATAAAACCTTGTAAATTTCTTTTCAATTTCTTTGGCTTGCTTTTATAACAGTGGTGTGAGAGCACATCAATATCATCTGAACACCTGACAAGAATTTTTTCGAGCCACTCATCCCATTTTGCACCTTTAAGATGGGCAAGATCTGGACCAACGATTTTTGCATCAGGGTTTGCCTTCTTTAAAGCCTCAGCACCCGGTATAAAGACCTTTCCTATAAATTCATTAATATCGCCCTTGAAAAAAGTCTTTGAATTAGGTTCATTCCATAAAGAAAAATATTCTATTTTCCCCTTGTATCTTGAAACAATTTTTGTTACGAATCCCTGCCATTCTTTTGTGCTTGCTGGTGGGTCGTGGATATCGCCATTTGAAGAAGCCCATAGAGGAGAGTAGCCAAGTATCGCAAGAATTCTTATTCCCCTACTTTGTGCTTCATTGACAAGTCTATCAACCATATCCCATTTATACTGCCCCCGTTTTGGTTCAACAACATCCCATGTTAAATCCACTCTAATAAAGCCTATTCGAGCATCCTTTATCAAATCGAGATCTTGTGGTTTTGGAATGTGGCAATTTATTCCAATTGCATAGCAAAGGTTAGAGGAATTTTTTTCTGTATCGTTTTGTTGTGCTAAATCCGGCAAAAAAAAGATAGAAATCAAAATAAAAAGAAAATACTTTTTCATAAACTTCTCCTCTCACAAATCAAGATATGTAATTTACCAGAAAAAAGAGAAAATTAAAAATGTGTTTAAAAGAATGACCTGTTAAAAATAAAATAATTGCTACAAATATTTGTTATAATGTGTAAGGAGGAACATTTATGGAGCAAGATGTTGATATTAATGCTTTATGGGAGGCTTTAAGAAAAGTTTATGATCCTGAGTTACAGATTGACATCGTTAATTTGGGTCTTGTCTACAAAATTGATGTTGATGGAACAAATGTTAATGTTGATATGACAATGACTTCGCCCGGTTGTCCTCTTACCAAAGAGATTGCCATTAATGCACAAAATGAACTTCTAAAAGTTGAAGGGGTTTCTAAGGTTAATATAAATTTAATCTGGTCTCCACCCTGGAGCCCTGATATGATGAGCGATGAGGCAAAGGCTATCCTTGGAATATTTTAAAAAAGTTGCCTTATATCAATATTTAATCTTTTTAAAAGTTTATAAAAAAGGTCAATGGGAAAACCCATTACATTGTGGTAAGAGCCATTGATTTTTTTAATGAAAAAAGAGCCAATTCCTTGAACACCATAAGAGCCTGCTTTATCAAAAGGCTCCTTTGTTGAGAGATACCAATCAATTTCTTCTTCACTCATAGGATAAAACTCAACAACACTTTTTGAAAAATCGCTGACAACTTCAGAACCATCTTTCAAAATAGAAACCCCCGTAAAAACTCTATGCTTTTTCCCCTGCAAAAGAAAAAGCATCCTTTTTGCATCTTTATAGTCTTTGGGTTGCCCAAGAATGTCTCCTTTCAAAAGAACAATAGTGTCCGCACCAACGATCAGTGTTTCCCTCTTTTCAGAAAGATTTTTTGCAACTTCAAACACCTTATCTCTCGAAAGCCTTTTGACCAGATGCCTTGGTCCTTCATTATTAAAAGATGACTCTTCTAAATTACTTGAAATGACATCAAAATTAATTCCCACCATTTCAAGAATTTCTTTTCTTCGTGGACTTTTTGAGGCAAGAATGACTCTCATTACTTTATTCTGTAAGCAAAGATTGATGCTATCAAAAGCCCTAACAACGCAAAGAAATTAATCTTTAAGCCGCCGCCTAACACTATGTAAAAAAAGTAGAGGTCTAATTTGAATGGCTCTTTTATGCCAATCAGGACACTTTCAAAAAATATCTTTTTTATGACACCTTCATTTAGAAATTTTGAGCAGAGTTCTCCGAATAAAGAGCCTATAAAGACTCCCGAGAAAAGTATTGCAATAACAAGTGGTGTCTTCTTATTTTTCACTGAACAACGCCTTTGGGAACGGGCATATCAGAATCAATTGTTCCAAAATGGGCTTCATATCTCTCTAAATTCTCATTCAAAGTCTTTACTATTTGTTTAAAAGCCATCGGGTTAGTAATCAACCTTGATTGAATTTTGACATCGTGTTTGCCCGGAACAATTCTCCCAAAATCCATTACAAACTCAGCCTTATTGTGCAAAACTGAAAGAAAATTGACATAGATTCCCTGAGCTATAGAATCATCCACAATAATTTTAATCTCCATCGGGCTTTCATTTTTCTTATCCATTCTGACCTCCAAAAAATATTATATACCATATCTGTGAAGAGACAAAAACTTATATGTTCCCAAATTCTTACATTGTACTTTTATCCCCCTTTCTGCTTACCCCATGTTTTAACCTTTAAAAAATAGTTCTCTTTATATTAGTTTGCAATTTTCCTTTTGCATTTAAAACCACTTTCTTTTTTCTTACATCATCACAAAATTTCGGTGATAAATTAAATTGGTTAAGAATCCCCTTTCGGTGATATTTTACATTGCTCAACGCTGTGTCCCACTCTACTTCTTAGAGGAACGAGAATTGAAAAAAGTTTGCTTTTATCAATTTTTCCTTAAGTCTCTTTGCCCCTTTTGTTTTTTTTTTATTATTTCATTCTCCCCGAGTGGCTTTTTCCCCTTAACTCTCAAACTTTCTGCCCATTCAGAAGCGAAATTCCTTTTAAGATGGTAATTTATTAGAGCAGTAATTGTCATACAAATTAAAGCTCCTGTGGTTGCAAGGATCATATCTTTTTGTGCGTCCCACACATCTCCCTGAGTTCCAAGATAGGCAACGCCAAGGTCTCCACCAAAAATTTCTGCGGAAGCCCATTCAAAAAGTTCATAAACCATTGAGGTTGACATTGTAAAATCAAGGGGAAGAAAATATCCCCAAAAGCCTCTTACATTGGCTATCCTCAGATATACTTCCCTTATGGGATAGCATAAAAGAATGCCATAAAGAAAATGGATGCATCGGTCATAATTGTTTCTCTCCCATCCAAAAATAGAATTGAGACTTTTTCCAAAGAGCGCTTCACTCCATTGATTGTACGGAACTTCAGAATATGTGTAATGAGCGCCCACTTCGTGAAGACAAAGAAAGATGAAAATAAGAGTTAGAGAGAGTCTTGAGAGAGGAAATTTTCTATAGGTTGAAGCAAGAAGAAATATGAAACAAAAAACAAGAACATTTTCAAGTAGCCAGTCTTTTCTGTAAAGGGGTTTGATTGAAAGCAAGAGCCAGATGAAGGCAAAAATTAGAGAAAGAAGGGTTATATATTTCTTGTGTGAAATGAGTTTCATTATACCTCCATAAACTATTTTAGCAGTTTGTGGTGTTAGATTCAAAAGAGTTGCGGCTCACTACATATAAGACGAAGCGGTGTTATGGAGAGAGTAAATAATGACATTGGTTAGAAAAAAGGGTCAGTTTATAAAAAAGTTGGAAAGGATTAATGCCCCGTAGGAGAAAAAGAATAAAAATCTTTTTTAACAGGATTCTCCTATTTATAAAACTTTTTATGATTTTAGTTGTAAATTAACTGAAAAGTTTTTATTCTTCTTTTTCCTCTGGCTCTTTCATATAGACAGGAATAAAATCGTCCTCCTCATCCTCTTCATCGTCAACTCCAATAAACTTCCCACTCTTCTGCCTGATGATGTTCTTGCTGTTCTTTTCCTCCATCTCAGCAAGAATCTTTTTCTTTGCTTTTGATGATGCTTCAAAATCCACCTCTTTCCTTTGTTTCTTCTCCCTTGAAGTGTCAACTTCCTCTTCTTCCCAAACGACAGAAGGCTCATTTGTTTTGGAAGGAGATTTGTTTTGATTTGATTTGCTCTGAGAACTATCCTTCTTTTTTGCCTCGCTAACAGAAATTTTTCTGTCCTTTAGAATGGCATTTTTGTAACGCTCAATTGCCTGCATCATCTCAGAGTGACTTTCAAACTCAAGAAATGCAAATCCTCTTGATTTTCCCGTCTCCCTGTCCTTTGGGATAGCAATTTGAGTGATTTTACCCGCCAACTTGAAAAATTCTCTCAACTCCGCTTCAGTAACATCAAAGGGAATGTTACCAACGAAAACACGATTAGCCACGGTTCTTTCCACCTCCGTATAAGAAATTTTTATAAATAGATAAATTTATTTTATTTAAGAAAAACAATTGTAGCGCCCCACCCACCATCATTCAATTCCGCATCGACAAATCTTGACACAAAGGGAATCTTCTGCAACTGCTTTCTTACAAACTCTTTTAAAATTCCCTTCCCCTTTCCGTGAATCAATTTGACTTCTCTAATGCCTTTTTCCTTACAAAGCCTGAGGTACTCTGGAATCAACTCCTTGACATCCTTTGGACTAAAAGTATGTAAATCAAGGACACCCTCTATCGGAATTTCAAAATAATCATCGTTCATATTGGCCTTTCAATGCTCCTTTGAAGTTCTTCTTTATTTTTTGATCCAAGAAGAAACTGTTTTCCATTTTTTAATTTTACAACAACTCCCTCATTTCCTGAAACATTATAGGCTCTTGTTCCTCCCCTTCCACACCTTATTCCCCAGCCACCATATTCGGCTATTGGTCTATAAACTACTGCTTCGCACCTTTCAATCTCTTTAAGTTCAACCAACTTATACTTTATCATAAAGGGAACCAATTTGAATCTCAATTCAAAAGGGGTAACTTCTACTATCAACCTTGAATACAATGTGATAATAAAAATTACACCAAGAATTATAAGCGGTAAAACGAGAGGCAAAGAAGGTTTTTTCTTAGATGAAAGGTCTATCATCTCATAAACCAAAAAAATCATAGCCGCAATAAATACCGCATAGGAGAACAATACAACAGGGTTGCTTGCGAAATACTGCACCTCTCTATAAACAGGAGGTAGGGAAGAATTAGAAACATTTTTAAAAAAATCATCTACCATTAAATTATAATGATAGCAAAGAGAAATTTAAAATTCAAGTGGCAATCGTGGAAAACTATCTGAAGATGGTTTTCTTTATATACCTTTGGCTGCTTGAAATCATCGCAATTAAAAGATAAAATAAAATCTGGAGGTGAAAGATGGAATCAATCAACCCGGCAACTGAGGAACTTTTGAAAAAGTTTGAACCTTTTAGCGATGAAGAAGTTTCTCAAATAATTGAAAAATCCCACAGCGCCTTTATTGAATGGCGTAGACTGACTTTGACTGAAAGAAAAATATTCAATATTAAACTGAAAGAAATTCTTGAGAAAAGAAAAGAAGAAATTGCCAAACTTATTACACAAGAGATGGGAAAACCAATAAAACAAGCACGAGCAGAAATTGAAAAATGCGCGCTTGCCCTAAAGTATTACTTTGAAAAGGCTGAAACTTTTCTTGCACCTCAACTCGTTGAAACTGAAAGCAAAAAAAGTTATGTAAGGTTTGATCCTTTGGGAATAGTACTTGCTGTTATGCCGTGGAATTTTCCGTTCTGGCAGGTTTTCAGATGCTCTGCACCATCAGTAATAGCGGGAAACTCTTTAATTCTTAAACACGCTTCAAATGTTTCTATGTGCTCTTTAATGATTGAAGAACTCTACAAAGAGGCGAAATTTCCCGATAATATTTTTAAATCAATTTTGTATGAAGGAGATAAAACATCAGTTTTGATGAGAAATCCATTGATAAAAGCAGGAACTTTGACAGGAAGTGAATATGCGGGAATGCAAATTGCAATAGAAGCCGGGAGTAATTTGAAAAAGGTGGTTCTTGAACTTGGCGGTTCTGATCCTTTCATTGTTCTTGATGATTGCGAAGTTGAAAAGTGCGCCCACTGGGCAACGAGGGCAAGGTGTATTAACAACGGTCAATCCTGTATTGCAGCAAAAAGATTTATAGTTGTTGAAAGTGTCTATGAACAATTTAAAGAGGCATTTACAGAAGAGATGAAAAAAGTGAAGGTTGGAGACCCACTTGATGAAGAAACAGAGGTTGGTCCACTTGCAAGAAAAGATCTCCTTGAAGAAGTGGAAGGGCAGGTTAAAAAGAGCGTCGACCAAGGAGCAAAAGTGATTCTTGGAGGTGAGAGGTTAAAACAGAAGGGTTATTATTTTCCACCTACGATTCTTGAAGATGTTGAAAAAGGTATGACTTGTTGTGAACAGGAGATTTTTGCCCCTGTCGCTCCTTTGATTAAAGTCAAAGATGAAAAAGAGGCAATCTCTTTTGCCAACAGTTGCAGATATGGACTTGGTGGCTCAATCTGGACAAGAGATTTGATGAAGGCAGAGAAAATGGCTGGAAAACTTGAAGTTGGGACAGTTTTTATAAATGGAATGGTAAAAAGCGACCCCAGACTTCCCTTTGGAGGAGTAAAGTTTTCTGGCTTTGGAAGAGAACTCTCCTATTTTGGAATAAGAGAGTTTGTGAACATTAAGAGTGTTGTTGTGGAATAAAGCGGTTAGTAATGACTGAAAATCTTGCATCAGTTTTTGAGATGGAAAAAGAAGAATTAATAAAAGCGGGTATTGAAAAAGGTCTTAAGCCCTTTCAGGCAAAAGATTGCTATGTTTGGCTTTACAATAGAAGGGTTAATTCCCCGGAGGAGTGGTCTTCACTACCGAAAACTTTCAGAAAAGAAATAAAGCATTATTTTGACTTCTCTTTTCCTCAAATATTAAAGGAGAGCGTAAGCAAAGATGGGACGACTAAACTTCTATTGGAACTATATGATAAAATGAAAATTGAAGCAGTCTATATCCCTCAAGGAAAGAGAACAACTCTTTGTATATCATCTCAAGTTGGTTGCCCTGTTGGATGCTCATTTTGTCTTACAGGAAAAGGCGGGTTTATAAGAAACTTAACCGCATCGGAAATTTTTCTTCAACTTGTGGTTCTTGAAAAGAGATTTTCACTTTTTGGAAAACATTACAATGTTGTGTTAATGGGGATGGGCGAACCTTTACTAAATTTGGATAATTTCAAAAAATCTCTTAAAATAATTTTAGACCCTGAAGGGCTTGCAATTTCAAGAAGAAGAATAACGGTCTCTACTGTTGGAATAAAAGGGAAACTTGAAGAATATTTACAAGATACAGGGCTTCCCCCCATTGCAATTTCTTTACATTCCGCGATGGAAGAAAAGAGAAGAAAACTCATTCCTTCAAGGGCCGTTCTTTCTGTCAAAGAAATAAGAGAAATTTTGCAAAAATCTTCAAGAAGGGAGAGAGAGAAGATTTCAATTGAGTATGTCCTTATAAGAGATTTTAATGATTCAAAAGAAGATGCTTATGCACTAAAAAAGTTTTGTAAGGGTCTGAAGGTGAAAGTAAATCTAATTCCTCTCAATCAGAACAAGTTGCTTGACTTTAATTCTCCGGAAAAAGAGGAAGTTATAAAATTTCAGGATATCCTTTCTTCAGGTGGAATATCAACGACGATAAGAAAATCAAGGGGAGGAGATATAAACGCTGCCTGCGGGCTTCTTTCAACTATGGAGAAAATAAAAGCGAGATGAAAAAAGTTTTGATTTTGATTTTGATTCTTCCGATTATAATTTCTTCTCAAGTTAGACTTGAAAAAGATTCAAGTGGAAATCTTGTTATTACCAATAAAGGAAATGAGAATAAAGCACAAAAAACCAAGAAAGAAAGGCAAGTATCACTTCCACCTCAGTCAGAAGAAGAAAAGGGCATTTTAAAAGAGAAAGTTAAAGACGCCTGCTTGAAAAACGGCCTTGACTACAAACTTGTTTGTTCTCTAATAGAGGCAGAATCTTCTTTCAGGCACAATGTTGTTTCAAAAAAAGGTGCGATTGGATTGATGCAGGTCATTCCAGAAACTGCAAAGAGATTTGGTGCAAATAACCCGTGGGATCTTGATCAAAACATCAAAGCGGGGACATCATTTTTATCTTTCCTTTTTAACTATTTTGACAACAATATTCCACTAATTCTTGCAGGTTACAATGCTGGGGAGAACGCCGTTGTAAAATATGGCTATAAAATTCCCCCTTATGAAGAGACAGTAAGATATGTCTTTACAATACTTGAAAAATATGGAAAAGTTGAATTGATAACAAAGGCAAAAAATCTTCTTGCTTCACCTTCGGATTACACCAAATATTATTTAGCCCAAAAGAACAAAAAACCAACTTACAGAATTCTTTATATGCACATAAATGAACAGGGAAATCCAAGTTATACAGATTACGCTCCGAGTGGGGTAATTTCAATGCCAATCTATTTTAAAGATGAATAAAAAAGATAGGAGAAAAAAATGAACAGAACTATAATGACTATTGGACCTTTTGATTCAAGCGGAGCAACAGGAATTATTGCTGACATAAAAACTTTTCAAACCTTCCGTGTTTATGGAGCTGCGGTTGCAACAAGCATCCTTGCCCAAAACACGCAAGGAATTTCAGGGGTCTTTCCCGTTCCTATGGAATTTGTTGGCCATCAAATTGAAGCAATAGTTCAGGATATGGCTTTACACGGCGTAAAGATAGGATATTTGAGTTCTTCATTCAATATTGAAATAATATCCTCTTTAATTGATGCCCTTAATATTAAGTGTCCTATAATGGTTGACCCCGTAATTTACAACCATCAGGGGCAGAAACTTCTTGATGATCCCGCCATCGAGGTTTTGATAAGTAGACTTCTCCCTTATTCCTATGCAATTACACCCAATGTAAAAGAGGCGGAAATCCTTTCAGGTGTTGAAATAAAGGACATTAACGGCGCAAAGGAATCTGCAAAGGTCATAGCAGGAAAAGGCGCCAAAAATGTGATTATAACCGGAAGTGATTTGCAAGAAGTGAGAGCACTTGATTTGTGGTATGACGGGAGTCACTTTCACATTTTTGATGCTCCAAGGATTGCATCCAAAAACACACTCGGCCTTGGCTGCACATTTTCTTCAATAATAATTGCGTTGATTTCAAAAGGAATGGGAGTTGGTGAAAGTATTGAAAAAGCAAAACAATACATCGCAAAGGCTATGCAGCATCCATTTGTGATAGGTAAAGGGCCTGGACCTTTAAACCACACATTGCCTATGTAAAATATATTTTATTTAGATTTACTTATCTTGCTTAAAATAGACTCTCGACTTTGACGGTTTATAGGGGGTTGTGATTGATAACTATTTGTAAAATAAGGATGTTTTAGTAGACCCTGAGTGGTAGTGCCAAATATAAGGGGGCTTAACATTCACTTTTTTGTGTTATCCTGAAAGACAAAAAAAGGGGTATAGTGCCTACCAAAAATTGCATCATCATAATAATCAATAAATTAACATTCTAAACCGTCAAAGTCGGGACATTATCTCGGGGAGGTTTCCTAAAACATTTTGTGTAAATTTTCAATCTTTTTGGCGAACTCGACCTCTTTCAAAAAGGTTGAATCGCTTTCAAACTTAAAGCAAATTTCCACTTTTTCAAATTTTATTGTAACTTCCGGGAAAATGTTTAAACTTATCGCTTCAAGGCTAACATTTTCAGCAAATTTAATCGCTTCAAGATGGCTCTTGAAAAGAAAAGATTTTTTAAATCCTTCATCAAAAAATGTCCACTCCTTTAAAGATTCAACCTCTTTTCTAAAAACTGAACACACCTCTTTAAAATTCATTTTCCTTCCACCTCTCCAATTTTTTCCCATTGTGCGGTTGCAAAGGCATCACTATTTAGTTCAGAGGGCAACCCCCCTTTCCATTTCAAATATGTCAAAAATCCCACCATCGCTGCGTTGTCTGTGCAATAAACCGATGAGGGAATTGATAAAGAAAGATTAAATTTGTCTGCAATTTCTCTAATTTTTTCTCTCAAAAGTGTGTTGGCGGCAACTCCTCCAGAAATTGCAATTGATTCTGGGTTAAATCTCTTAGTAGCACTTTCAACTCTATTCGTGAGGTGTTTTACAACCGCCTTTTCAAAGGAGGCAAGGATGTCATAAACCCAATCGGGAAGGTTATCTTCGTCAAAATTATCAATTGAAAAGTTATTTTCTTTGAGCCGATAAAGAAAGGCTGTTTTTAATCCGGAGAAGGAGAAGTCTCTCCCCTTTTTCATTCTTGGAAGGGGAAAATGAAATTTATCTGGATTTCCTTTTCTTGCAAGTTTGTCAACCTTTGGACCCTGAGGATATGGGATTTTCAACTTCTTCCCCACTTTGTCAAAAGCCTCGCCCGCAGCGTCATCCCTCGTTGCTGAAACAAGATAATAATTTTTAAAGTCTTTGACCAAAAAGATGTGGCTATGCCCACCAGAAACAACGAGAACAAGGGCTGGAAAGGGAAGGTCTCTTTTTTCAATCCACGGGGAATAGAGATGGGCTTCAATATGGTTTATTCCGTAGTAGGGAACTTGAAGCGAATAGGCAAGAGACTTTGCAAAGGAAAAACCGACAAGAACTGAACCAAGAAGTCCCGGTCCCCTCGTTGAACCAACTGCGCAAATATCCTTCAAATCAACCTCTGTCTCTTCAATTATTCCTTCAAAAAGTGGAACAATATTTTTTAAGTGTTCCCTGCTTGCAATCTCTGGAACAACTCCACCGTAAGGTTTATGGGCTGAAAATTGGCTTGAAATGATGTTTTTTACGACATTACCATTTTCGTCAAGAATCGCAACTGAGGTGTCATCGCAGGAGGTTTCAAAAGAGAGAATGTATTTCATTTATCTCCTCCCCTTTCATGGGAGGGTAGGGAGAGGTTTCAGTTGAAATGTCCCCTTTTCTGTGATTATTGCATCAATTAAGTCATAGGGGGTAATATCAAATGCAAAATAGCAGAAATCTTCATCCTTTAAATTGACTTTGACTTTCACATTTTCAAGAACCTCACTACCCTTCCTTTTTTCAATCGGGATAGAACTTCCATCCTTGATATTTTTGTCTATCGTTGAAGTTGGCGCCGCGACATAAAAGGGAATGTTGTTTTCTTTTGCAAGAACGGCAAGAGTGTATGTTCCAATTTTGTTTGCTGTATCGCCATTTAGGGCGATCCTATCAGCACCAACTACAACCGCATCAATCTCCCCTCTTTTCATCAAAAAACCTGCTGTGTTGTCGCAGACCACTTTGAAGGGGATTTTTTCACTTTGAAGTTCAAAAGCCGTAAGTCTTAAACCTTGAAGATATGGCCTTGTTTCGCAGGCAAAAACCTTTTTTATTTTTCCTTTTTTAAAGGCACACTTTATCACTCCAAGTGCAGTTCCCCATCCTGTTGTAGCGAGGCTTCCCGCGTTGCAGTAGGTTAAAACAGTGCTTTTTTTAGCAAAAAGCTTTAGCCCAAATTGAGCAATTTTCTTCGTTGCGGCAACCTCCTTCTTATGAAAATTATTTGCGGAAGAAAAAAGAATTTTATTAAAATTGCTTTTTGAGAAATTTTCTTCAACGATTTCTTTAAATCTGTCTATCGCAAAATCAAGATTGACCGCTGTAAGCCTTGCAGTTCTCATCAACTCCGCTTTTTTTAAAATCTCATTTTTACTCAGGTTTTTTCTATTTACTTCTGTCACAAGAGAGTAGAACGCTGTTATTCCGATTAAAGGTGCTCCCCTTACAATCATATTTTTTATTGCATTAAATCCATCTTTGAAGCCTTTAATTTCAACCCATTTTATCTCAGGCAAAAGTTTTTGATTTAAAACATAAACTTTTTTATCTTCAATCTTGATTGGCTCAACCATTTTAAATTCCTTTTTTTAAATCCTCTTCAAATTTATCAAGTTCCTCTTTTGTTATCTTTCCAAGTTCAAAATCTTCCTCAAATTCCTCCACATTTGACTTTAAAAAGTCTTCAACTTCTCTTTCTTCATTTTGTTCAGGAACTGTCTCAAAATCTTTGAAAAATGGGCTTAAAACATAGAAAAATAGCACAATTGTGATTAAAAGGAAAAGGATTAAGGAGGTCATTTTTGCCTCCTTACTTTTAACATAGCAATAATTCCACCAATCAAAATCAGGAAACTTCCAATCCAGAGCCATGAAACGAGAGGATTGACAAAAAGAGTCAAAATTGCGCTACCTTCATTTGTATCAAATCCTGATAAAATCAAATAGTAGTCTTTAAAAAGAGTACTTTTTATTGCAACTTCATAGGAGGGAGGCTCATTTCTCTCTATTGTGCTTTTGTAGTGAACCCTTTCTGGAATTAAAGTTCCCAGATACTTACCTCCTTTAAAAAGATTCACTGAAGCCCATATTTTAAGTTCATTAACTTTGTTTATATCGGTTCTGAAATCATCATGGTCAAGGGCTTCAAGTTCAAAAACAACTTTATCAGCAAGAAATGACTCTTTGACGTTTAAAGATTCTTCAAATTTTTGTTGAAATGTTGTAGAAAATGCAACACCTATACAGAAAATTACGATCCCGAGATGAACTGTGTATCCGCCGTATCTTCCTGGATTATCTGTGAAGAAAACAAATAATGATAAAATTTTAGAATGTTTTTTGAACTTTCTCTTTATTCCTCTATAAAACTCTTGAAAAATCAAAGTTGCGGAAAATCCAGCAATTGCAAAAAGTGATAGAAAGTAATAAATTGCCTTATCTTTGAAAGAGAGAGAATTAAAGAAAAAAGGGTTACTATAGAGAACCAAAAATCCAGCAATAGCGGTAAAAAAGCCAACTATAACCGGAAAAATTAGATTTTTCTTTAAATTGTCTTTACTTCCCTTTCCCCACGGAGCGACAGTCGCTATCGCCATAACGAGAAGGATCAAAAGTGTTACAGGAATTGCTTTTGGAGTATAGAATTCAACACCATTGTGGAGTTCCTTTCCATAAAATATCCTGTAAAAAATTGGGCTTGTTACACCAAAAAAGACAAAAAAGGTAAAAATTATAAAAAGAATATTCCCATATAAAACCATACTTTCTTTGCTCAATGAAGATTCAATTTCACCTTTTGATTTCAAAATGTCTCTTCTTAAGAAAGCAATAATCAGACTCAAAATGATTATTAAAGCCATAAAAAAAAGAAAAATATTACCCAACTGGAAAACCCAGGGAACTGATGAACTTTCCTGACCAAAGGAGTGAACACTTTGCAAGACGCCGCTTCTTGTAAGATAAGTCCCATAAATGCTCAAAACAAAAGTAGCAACAACAAGAAAATAGTTTAGACTTTTGAATAAACCTCTCTTTTTTTCCATAAAGAGTGAATGGAGAAATGCGGTTGCAGTTAAAAAGGGCATCAAAGAGGCATTTTCAACGGGATCCCACGCCCAGTAACCTCCCCAGCCAAGTTCAAGATATGCCCAATATGAGCCAAAAACTATCCCCATTCCAAGTGTCAACCATGAATACAAACTAAAGTATCTCAAAGGGACAAGATAGAGAGGCTTCTTCTCCCTTTCCCATAAAGCGGAGAGAAGATATGCAAAGGGAATTGTTAACCCAACAAAGCCAAAATATAGCAATGGCGGATGAATTGCCATATAGAGATTTTGCAAAAGTGGGTTTAAACCATTACCATCAATTGTTGATGCAACTTGAGAAGAGACGGCTACTCCTGAAGGATCAAGAAGTGGAGCGAATGGGTTTGTTTTAAATGTCAAGATGAAGAGGAAGAACCCTTGAACAAGGAAAAAGATGAATGAAGAAAAGGGAATAAGGTTAAAAATTTTCTTTCTTGCTAAATAAATTGCGAGGATACTATACAAAGAGAGAAGCCATTCCCAGAAAAGGAGGCTTCCATCCATTCCTCCCCATAACGCCGATATTTTGTAAATTAAAGGTTGAGTCGTTCGTGAGTAGTCATAGACATATCTGATTGTAAAATCATCTTTAAGAAAGGCTACCAACAGAGACATAACTGAAATTGTCGTAAGAATAAAAATAGAAATAAGCGTTCTTTCAGAACTTTTTAATCCCCTTAAATCTTTTTTAAAAACTGCAATTAAGGAGACGACTATTCCCCACAGAGCGAGGGCGTGTGCAAAATAAAGGGAGTAAAGCCCAACTATTCTCATTTTTTATCTACTTTGTTATCAAGTTTGGATTCATATTTTGAAGGGCATTTTACAATGATTTCCTTTGCTTCAAAGATACCATTTATGTTTCTACCATCTGCCACAACTTCAAGTCCTTCCGCAAAAGCCTCAGGAACTGTTCCTTTGTAGTGAACTTTTACCTTTTCATTTTCATCAATTAAATTGAAATTTAGGTCAAGTTTATTATCTTTAATTGAAATGCTCCCCTTCTCAACTTTGCCCGTCAATCTTACCCTTTCACCATTGTTAAAATTCGATTTTAAAAAATCTGTCGGTGTCTGGTAAAAAACTTTTGCGCCTTTGCCTCCTCCCATCAAGAAGAATAGGAATATTGCTCCTAAAATTATCGTAGTTCCTATAATCGCTTTAACTTTCATCAAAATACTCCCCAAAAAAAGGCTATAAAGAATATTAAGGATAAAATAAAACAAAATTTGTTGCAAATAATTTCATAAAAACCCAAAATCCGATGTTGAATTGTATCTATATTTGACGAAGGTAAATTCTACGAATTACAAGAATCTTCGATCCCAAAATCGGACATTGATTTATATCTTTATTTGA
>DHFQ01000046.1 GCA_002402325.1 Candidatus Aminicenantes bacterium UBA4820 | reverse complement strand
CATTTCACTTTTTGGACAGCCCCAGTTTTTTTCTCCTTTCAGGAGAGGAGCAATATCATATAAATCGTGTTTAAAAAAAGCCCCGCCTTTCGGCGGGGCATAGACAGAAATGGGAAAAGAGAAATTTTATTTGCTTGTATCTTCAGACTTATTTTCTTCATCCTTTCTTCTTTGCCCCGAAAGACGATGAAGGATTGAAAGGTTATACCTGCTTGCCATCTCTGAATTATCAGCAAAAAATTCGTGTCCCGTGTCATTTATAACCTTTATCCCAAGATACAGCAAACCCTTTTTCTCATAAAAGTCCTGCACAGAATCAGGTAACGACCGAAGCCTTTTCACCTCCTGCTCAACATCGGCACTCCTGAAATCGTTGAGAATGTCTTTTCCCTCCTTCAAAAGAACATCTATCCCTTTCCCGTGCATTTTTGAGATATTCTCTTCAAGAAGCCTCATCATTACCTCAATCTGTCCCTGAATTTCAGGAATTCTGTTCGTCCTTCCTATTGAAAGAAGCTCCTCTGGTATCTCCTCACCAAGCCTTGATGCCCTTAGAGCACGCCGCACAACCTTTCTTCGCCACACCTTTGCCTTCTCTAAAGCACAATTTTGCTTCTGCGTCGCCTCTCTTGCCTCTGCATTCATCACCTCCTTATCCTGCATAGCACATCTCACCTTTTCAACTAAATCCTGCACCTCTTTTAAGAAGTTTTCAGGAAGCAAATCCTCAATCGCCTTTCCATCCCTTGCTGCAATTCCCAGCGTGTAACCCGCCTGCTCAAGAAGATACGAACCCCTGAACCTTGAACCCATCTCAACCAACTTTTCTCTTGAAATGTTTGAAAACATTTAAACCTCCTTTAGAAAAAATATCTATCCTCATAGATTCTAAAAATCCCATACTATTAGAGCAAGAATTACCTTTCTACTCCTCCTTTTCTGCGATGAAAAGCCCGTCTGAAAGCGTTGAAATCAAAAGAGATTCTTTTTCGTCGTCAAGTGGAAGAATGTCTGTCATTGAGAGGACACTTAAAGGGATAGCCATATGCACATTCACAGCATTGTCCCCAAAACAGACAAAATTTTTGATAAAATCATCATCAAAATGAACAGGATTATCTGCTATCTTGATCCAATTTATCCCATAATTTTCAGTTTTGTATATACCTCCATTTAGATTTACCCCTGCATATCCAACTCCATCCCTAAAAGTGGAAACAACTACAGAGTAAAAGGGGTATTCTATATGATAGGGTATTAACCCCTCACTCCTTCTTTCCCAAGTATGACCAAAATCTTCAGAAACGAAAACACCCCCTCTTTGGCCAAAGCCGCTCACCCCTGCAATTAGAATATTCGGGTTGCATTCATCCCTTTTCAGTGAAATAATAGACCCCATTTCTTCCCATCCAATAATTTCCTGCCAGTTATAACCTCCGTCCTCACTTAAATATATCGCCCCTTTCAGTGAATCCCATTGCAATTCCCCGCAATGGTTTGGAAAGATATAGTAACCAGCGGCAACAAGGAGGTCTGGATTATCAAGGTTTGAGAGAAGCTCGGTGAGATGCAGCGGATGTCCATAATCGTCAGGCGGTATCTCGCTATATTGTTCCACCGTCTTCCCAAAGTCGTCTGATTTTCGCACTGGGTTGGCAATGATTATTCTGCCCATAGAAGGAATCCACTCAGTTAAATCCTCCGCTGTCGTATGGGCAATATATTGGCATTCGTTAGCATTTTCAGTGTCCTCACATATAGCATGTCTGCCCAAAAGATAACCGTTTCCCATGTCTTTAATTGGTAATTTAGGCGTGTTAAAAGCATATTGAAATGTCTTTGCTCCATCATAACTCTTGTAACGATGCCTTCCATCCTCCGTTATAATTGTTCCTCTTGTGGTTTTAACTAACCCTTCAAGAAAGGGATAAAAGAACCCAGTCACAATTTCGAAGGTTTCCCCCTCATCGTCCGATTTTAATATGTAGTCCACACAATCTTGATTTCCAGGAATATTATTACATCCATAGAGAAATATTCTTCCATTTTTTGTTACCGTTAGTTCCCAAGCACTAACAGTGGGATTGCCACTTATCGGATCGATTATCCTCCCTGTTCTTTTCCAGTGTTTCCCACTATCTTTGCTTTTATAAAAGGGAAAACCCCAATCTTTGTTTTGTGGTGCAGAGCCTACGGCATAAAGCATCTTCTTATTTTTAGGGTTCACCCTTACAGACCAAAACTGACCTTTGTCCTTGCCCATCTTGAATTCGTGCCAGGTTTTCCCTCTATCATCCGAATAAGCCATTCTATTGTTTCCTTCTACATAGCCGTTTCCATTTACAATGTAAATTCTATATGGAGGTTGAGGGCTTTGAGTGGCTGTTTCTATGATGTTTTTATAAGCAATGTATCCTCTTGAATTGTGGTTAAGTCCATTTTCTCTCCTTTCCCAATTCTCTCCACCATCTCTTGAAACAAGAAATGCACCTTCAAACCCATAAAAAGTCTCCTGATGCCAGGCGCAATAAAGAAAGTTTGGTATGACAGGGTCTGCCCATATTAAACTACTTCCGAATGATTCTATTTTCTTCCTTCCCTTCTTTATCTCAACCCTCTGCCAGGTTACACCTTTATCTGTTGATTTGTAGAATCGAAAACTACTTAGATTTTGATCGGTTGTCCTTATATACAATGTCCCACCTGCATCTTGAAATAAATTTAAGGCACCAAGATGCCCATCAAATTGATCCTTTACAAATTCCAATGTTTTACCCCCATCTAATGACCTTGCAAATGGAGCAATTAGCGGACCACGCCAGCGGTTAAAAAGAGACATATAAATGATATTTTCATTATCTTTGTCTTTTATTATCCCATTTGCAAAACTAGAACGTATCACAGGACAAAGATGGTTTTGGAAAGGATAAAATGTGTTTCCTTCATCCTCTGAATAATAAAGGCTTCCAAGAAAAACATAGTCGGTATAGGTAAATGTATCCCACCAGAAAAAATCGTATGCATCAGCACTGTATAAAGGATATTCTTTAACCTTGTATTGTGCATTAGAGTTTAAAGAAAATAGGGCAAAAATTAATAAAAGGAAAATATTTAGAATTTTAAAGTTTCGCATTATTGCCTCCTCATTTTCAGCAGGAGGGTTTTACCCTCCTGCTGAAAATTCCTACATT
>DHFQ01000073.1 GCA_002402325.1 Candidatus Aminicenantes bacterium UBA4820 | reverse complement strand
TTTCCCCCATTTCTCTATTGCGAGTTGCAATTCCCTGTTATCTTTTGCGTATTCTGAAAGAGGAATTTTGTTTAATGAGGCGTAAAGTGCCTGCCTTACTGCCTTTGCTCCGCCTTGAGTTCCATCGGGATGGCCATGAATACCTCCACCAAACTGGAAGATGCAATCCATTCCAAATATTTCAATAAGTTCAGGAATGTGTAAAGGATGAAGCCCTCCTGATGCAATGGGCATTGAAGGTTTTAAATCCCATTTCTGTTTCAAGTCTCCTACGCCCTCTTCCTTTAATCTTAAAGCATCTACGCACTTCAAAACCTCTTCCCTTTTTCCCTCCATTTTTCCAATTGCTGTTCCGATATGCAATTGATCAATACCGATGATCCTTGCTGTCCTTGCTAAAACATACATAGTTATTCCGTGAAATTTATTTCTTGTGATTGCTGCGTGCATCGCTCTATGGCCATGGATTATAAGATTGAATGATGAATTAATGAGGGTCTGAAGTGCTGACCAGCCAACAGTCATAATGTCAACCATTGCAAAAGTTCCGCCCATCTTCTCTACGAATTCTGCCCTTTTTAACATTGTTTCAGTTGGAGCGGTGATATTGGGAATGTAGCCTTTTCCCTCACCTGTTTTGTCTTCAGCTTCCTTTGCCTTTTCAAGACATCTTCTAACCCTCTTATCAAATGGACAGAAATCTTGCGAGGTCAAATTTTCATCATCCTTCACCACATCACATCCGTTGAGCATCGCTTCATAAAGGACATTGGATTGACTCTCGGGATCAAGCCCTATTTTTGGTTTGACTATGGTTCCAACTATTTGCCTATTGAAAATTTTTAGTTTTTCTCTTATCCCTTCAATCCCATATCCTGGACCACTAAAGGTTTTAATGAATGATTCAGGGAATTTTAAAGAAAGCAATCTTAAATTTTTAACATCTTTCATCCCAAAGATGTTTCCCGCAACCGATGAATAGACTTGAGGAATGTTGCCCTTTTCAAAAAGCAAAGAAGGATAGGCAATTTCAACTATGTTACCATCAATTTTGGTAACCCTTGCCTTAAACTTCTCTCTGAAATTTTCTGTCATTGTGGAAACTTCCGTCCATGTTCCAATTGAAGATTCCGCGGCAATTGAGTTACAAGCCTCCTCCATCGTAACATTTTCAGATGGTTCAACAAAAAATTGAGCAACAAAATCATCCTCTTCCGGAACTTTCCGTAAATCTAAATAAAAAAGCCTCTTCTCCATATTTTCTCCCTAAGGCAAAATGTCTTTTTTTAAGCCATTTTCTGTTATAAAGGCGGTGATGTATTTGAGATGAACCTTATCAAAAGCTGGGTTTTTAATTTTTATGTTAGAAGGTGCATCTTCCCAAACTTCCTTTGGGTCTCTCTCTTCTACATCTTCGTCAATTATATCTGATGCTATTTTCAGGGTGTGTGTCGCACAGTAGGTCGGCTTGTCATACCTTGAAGCAACTACGCAGAATATTCCGGTTCCAACTTTGTTGATTAAATATCCCGACCTTAAAATTGAATCGGCTCCAAAGACAAAGAAATCGCTTAAGTCTATGGCGTGCTTTGCTGCTGAATCAACCATGTGGTAGACCTCTATTCCACAATTTGCCAATTCGACAGCGGTTACTCTACCCTGAAATCTTGGTCTCGTTTCAGTCGTAAAGACAGTAAACTTTTTCCCCTGATTTTTTGCTTCTTTCAAAATTCCTACAGCTGTTGAACTATGACAATGGGTAAATATTTTCATTCCGTCGTGGATTAACTCTGCACCGTAAGAAAAAATTCTTTTTTCTCCTGCCTCAATCTCTTCAAGGATTGAACTCGAAAGGTCATTCAGGAGAGCTTCACCCTCAAGCCCTTTGGACTCTCCTAAAAACCAGTTTAGAGTGTTTCTTAACATAGGTTCATTTGGTCTTGCATTAGAAAGAATCTCAATAAACTTATGAGGATCCTCATCAGGATAACGGATGATATCTTTTGAAAAGGCTATTAAAGCGGCTTTTGCGACATTCATTGCACCTTGAATTTCAACTTTTTTTATTTTTTCTGCAGTAACTTCAGATTCAAAACTCATTCTATCACCACCATCTCTCTATGCTTTTCAAGATACTCTTTAGCATAGTCAAAATCTGCCTGCTCTTCAGCATAAATAATCATATAAGGTTCATCTTTCTTAACTTTTTCCCCAATCTTTTTTAGAATATAGATTCCTGCACCCTGATCCTCTGGTGCACCTGCAAGTTTAGCACAGGTTGCAATTTTTTTGTTGTCAAACTCAACAATTCTTCCATTTTTATGGGAAGTAACTTCAAGTGTCAATTTCCCCAACTTTTTCTCAGGCTTTTTCCCTTGAGCCTCAATGATTGAAAGCATCTTCTCGTAAGCTTTCCCACTTTTAAGTATCCCTTCCGCTATTGCCCTTCCCTCACCACCTTTAACTTTTGGGTCAAACTCAATTATTCTTCCTGCAAGTTCAACCCCTTTTTCAAGAAGGTCTTTGGGAGCATCGTTTTCCATCTTTAAAACCTTCATCACATCAATTACTTCAAGAAGAGGACCTATACCGTTTCCTATTGGTTCCGAACCATCTGTGATTATTACATCAACAAAAAGCCCCATCTTTGACGCAACATATTCAAAAAGTTTTTTAAGTTGGGATGCCTGAAGTGGCGAGGTTACCTTTGCGCTTTTTCCAACGGGAATATCTATTAAGATGTGGGTTGAACCGGCAGCCTTTTTCTTTGAAAGTATTGAAGCAACCATCTGTCCTTGAGCATCAATGCTTAATGGTCTTTCAACTGAAATTATAATATCATCAGCTGGGGCAAGAGAAAATGCCCCTCCCCAAACAAGACAACCTTTTTCTTTTGCGACTATACTTTTCATTTCCTCGAGTTTTACATTGACATTGCAAAGGACATCCATAGTATCAGCAGTTCCAGCCGGAGATGTTATTGACCTTGAAGAAGTTTTTGGAATTATAAGCCCGTAAGCAGCAACAATTGGAACCACAATCATAGTTGTTCTATTACCAGGAATCCCACCAATACAATGCTTATCAACAACCATTTCAGAATCCCACTTAATTTTATCTCCCACATCTACCATTGCCTTTGCAAGATATACAACCTCATCTCTTTCCATAGGTCCTTGAGCGCAAGCAACTACAAAGGCTGTAAGTTCAACTTTGGAATATCTGTTTTCAACCACATCTTTTATTATTTGCAAATAATCATCTTCATCAAGAATTTCTCCGTGAATTTTTTTTCTTACGAGGTCAACAGATCTTACAGGGTCCATATGACGAATCTTTACTTCAGTACCTGCGGGTAGGTCAAATTTTTCAAAGGCGTATTCACAAAGCCCGACTTCACCTTTAGCCAAAAATGGCTCATCAACGGCATTTAAAAGCCCAACCAGAGTCTTACCGTTGTATGAAAGTTCAACTTTAGTCAAAGAAGAAACACCTTGAGTTCGGCAAAACTCACTATCTTTCCTTAAGAAAATAATATTCTCTCTAAATGTGTCAATTTTTACAGGTCTAATTCTCATCTAAACCTCCAGGTTATATTTTAACAGATTTTTAAATTGCTAAAAGTAAAATAAGAACAACCCTTACTCGTTGAGGCAAAATATATTTAGTTCGTGTCCTCAATTTTTAATCTTTTTGCTATAAATTCCTCAAGAATCAACCGGTTTTGTTCATCAATATTTACAAAATGAAGTCCAGCTTCCCACGGAGGCTTTTCTGAAACCCTCACACAGATAGCCTTTCCTTCAAACTCTTTATCCTCAAGTTTAACAACTACCGAAACTGTTGAAAGAGAAAAAAGTGGAATATTGCTTTTTATTAACATTCCTGTTTCAGAGAGATTTTCTACCTTTACTTCCTTTGAATGGAAACCATTGGGGCTTATTTTAGCCTCTATGTTGACCTTTATTCTTGGCGATATGCGCCTTTCTTCCTTAAACATTGGAAGAACCTCCATACAGAATATAATATCTAATCATAATTTTGTCAAGGAGACCTGAGTGTATCTCTTCTTTTCAGTCCGACCGCTTCCCTCGCCCTTGAAAGCGTTTTTATGGCTATTTGCCTTGCTTTTTTTGCCCCTTCGTTTAAGACATCTTCAACATAATCAGGATGTTTCTCAAGTTCTTTTCTTTTCTCCCTTGCCTCCTTAAATGTTTCCTCGAGAACTTGAATTAGTCTTTTCTTTACATCAGAATATTTTAATCCTCCACTTTTAAACTTTTTCCTCCATTCTTCATCCTCTTCTTTTGAAATGAAAAATTTCAAGAGGTTGTAGACATTGTTCTTGTCAGGGTCTTTAGGCTCTTCTATTGGGGCACAATCGGTTACAATACTCATAACCTTATCTTTTAAGGGTTTTCCTTCAAGAAAAATCTCAATCGTATTGCCATAAGATTTGCTCATTTTTTGGCCATCTGTTCCCGGAATGATTCCTGTCTCTTCAATTATTTGTTCGTCAGGAATTTTGAGAACCTCCCCAAAGACATAGTTAAACCTTTGTGCAATGTCTCTTGTAACCTCAATGTGCTGTTTCTGGTCTTTCCCAACCGGGACAATATCCGCATCAACTATCAATATATCAGCAGCCATCAAAACCGGATATGCAAAAAGTCCATGGTCGGGGCTTATTCCCTTCGCTATTTTATCCTTGAAAGAATGACATCTTTCAAGCAGTCCCATCGGGGTTATTGTAGATAAAAGCCAGGTCAACTCTGGAACTTCGGGAATGTCAGACTGCCTGTAAAATGACGATTTCTCTGGATTAAGCCCTAAAGCGAGATAATCAAGGGCAACATCATTTGAATATTGCCTTAACAAATCTTTGTCTCTTAAAGTTGTCAGGGCGTGAAGGTCTGCAATAAAATAGAAGGCTTCACCAGTATCCTGTAACTCAATGTGTTGCTTTATTGCCCCCAGATAGTTGCCAAGATGAAGTCTACCCGAAGGCTGAATGCCCGAAAGTATTCTCATTTCTTTTCCTCAAAAGGCTCCTTTATGTTCACGGAGCCTCTTCTTATCTTCACCCCTTTTGGAATTTTTAAATCAAAGACTTTTTCATCAAGTTGGGGGTTTATATCCCATTTTTCAAATTCAAAGGAAACTTTGTCTCCTTCCGGTTCTTTGATTTCAATTTTGCTAATTGTCAGATCGCTCTTGTTTATATAAAAATCAAGGTCTGAAAGTTTTTTTGAGAGTGATTTCTTTTTTGGTTTGAAGGAAAGATGATATATCTCTTTTTCTTCAAGAATTTGCATATCAAATTTCTTTTCAAGTTCTTTAATCGGGATTGTTGCCCCAAGATATTTTATTATCTTGTTCTGATATCTCTCAACATCCTGCAAAGTTGCTTCCTTCTTTTTTGGATTGTAAATAAGAAGTTCTCCATCTTTTACAAGATAGTAAAGTTTATCGGGCTTTTCATAAAGGTAAAGAACCTTTGATGGCTTCGTTATATAGATTGTTCCCTTTAAAACTTCTGGAGTTTGAAGCATAGCAAAATCATTTACCTGTGTGAATTGAACTTTTAGAGTATTTATTTCCTCCTGAAATTTTTGAAGTTTTTCAAGAAACTCTTTTACATCATTACTCCCCTTTTCTTGACAGAAAATAGTCAGGGAGAAAAAAAATATAAATAGAGCAACTTTTTTAACCATGCCTGAAGTGCCTCCTCCCGGTGAACACCATTGCAATGCCCATTTTATCAGCACATTCAATTACTTCATTATCTCTTATACTTCCACCAGGCTGTATTATTGCTGTAATTCCTGCTTTTGCAAGCTCTTCAACGCCATCTGAAAATGGGAAAAAGGCGTCTGATGCAGCAACGCATCCCTTTGTATCTTTATAGGATTTCATCTTTGCAATCTTTGCTGAATCAACCCTGCTCATCTGTCCTGCACCTACTCCTACACTCCCGGTTTTGTCACCAATTACTATTGCATTTGATTTTACATGCTTGCAAATAATGTAGGCAAGTTCCAATGCCTCCATTTCATCTTTTGATGGCTCTCTTTTGGTAACCACCTTTCTCTCCCTGTCTTCAAGAAATGTATCGTTATCTTGGACAAGAATTCCACCGGCAACTCTTTTATAATTAAGCCCATCAAAGGGAATTTTCTCTGAAATTGTAATAACTCTCAAATTTTTCTTTTTTGAAAGAATTTTTAATGCTTCTTCATCAAAGGATGGTGCAACTACGACTTCAAGAAAAAGTGAAGAAAGAGATTGTGCAGCCTCTTCATCAACATTCACATTGAAGACTGCAATTCCTCCGTATGCTGAGACAGGGTCGCACTCCTTTGCTCTTAAAAATGAATCTTTTGCAGTTGCACCTACCCCAACTCCACAGGGATTTGTATGCTTAATTATCGCTGATGCTGTTTTTGGAATGTCATTGATTAAAGAAAATGCCGCATCAATGTCCACAAGGTTATTGTAAGAAAGTTCCTTCCCCTGATGCTTTATTAGATTACCAAGGTATCTTTTTTCATCACAATAAAAGGCAGCCTTTTGATGAGGATTTTCGCCATATCTTAGATCCTCAACTTTTGTAAAGAATAGTGGCAGAAGGGGAGGGAAATCTGACCCTCCTTCTGAAAGTATTGAGGAAAGTTTCATCGCTATTCCCGCATCATACCTTGCTGTAACTTCAAAAGCCTTTGCTGCAAGCTTAAGCCTTAAGTCATAACTTATGCCTCCATAATTTTTAATATCTTCAATAACTTTTTCATAATCTTTTGGATCAACAACAACACATACAGATTCAAGATTTTTTGCTCCCGCCCTAACCATTGAGGGACCGCCAATATCAATTTTTTCAATCATCTCGTCAAATGTAACATCTTTCATTTTTGCTGTCTCTTCAAAGGGATAAAAGTTAACAACTATCAAGTCTATCTGCTCTCCTCCCAGCTCTTTCAATGAGGCTAAATCTTCATTGTTCCTTCTTGCAAGGATTCCCCCGAAAACCTTCGGATGAAGGGTTTTTATTCTTCCGTGCATCGCTTCCTTCATACCAGTAAAATCACTAACTTCTTTTACAGCGATTCCCTCCTCTTTAAGAACCTTTGCGGTACCTCCCGTTGAAAGTATCTCAACAGAACAAGATGAAAGAAATTTGGCGAAATTTAGCAAATTATCCTTGTTTGAGACTGAGATTATTGCTCTTTTTACTTTCATAATTTTCATTTGCTTATCCTCTTTTCCAAAAATGGCGTATCTTTCAAATCACCATCCATAGTCTTCCATAATTCAAGCCATACTTTCGCGGCATCCGAAACGCTTCTTGAAAGTATTATTTGTGCGACACCAAAAGCATTAGACCTATCATCAAAGGTTTTTGATGAAACCATCCTGCCATCAGGAAAATAGCAAAATAAAACTGCATCAATATACCTTTTAAAGACCTCCCTCCTTTTATCAAAATATTTAGAGATTGGTTTTTCAAAAGGAGGATTGTCATAACCATCAAAAGTAAGGACCAATCTGTCAATCCTTGATTCAATGTAGAGGTAATAATCCTCTTTTATTTTTTCAACTTCTTCGCTTGAATCCTCCCTGAAAGGGTCATCAAGCAAAAAGACAAAACCTGCACTTTTTCCAAATTTGTAGGCTATCGTCTCAAAAGAGGGTTGAGAAGAAGCAATCTTTTTTATCTCCTCCATCTCTTTTTCAAGTCTTGATGCGATCTCTTCAGATGAAAGGCTTTTATCTCTCTTCAAAGTGTCTTCCACACCTTCAATGACATTTTTTTTATAAACACCCAAAAAGCCTTTCAAAGAGGGAGGAGAAAGCCAGATTATGCCATCAACGAGTTTCTCTACGCTTCTTTCACCATAAGAAAAAAAGTTGAAAGTTATTGAAAGTAAAAGAAAGGTGATTAAGTATTTTTTTGATACCTGACAATTACTAAATTCGGCCATTGTGGTTCTCCTTAAGTTTCTTCCTTACCAAAACACAAGGAAATTGTTAATTATAACCTTTAAACAAAATAAATTCAAAATTTAATATCTTTTTTGCCAAATTTTAATCCCGGAGAGTTTTGCAATTATATATTTCAAATGAGTGATACAAATTTTAGTTATAAGATTGCTTATTTTACAAATAATAAATATCTACAAAAAATTTTTCTATGTTTTTTTAGTGATTTTGGGAAAGGTTTGAACTTCCCTCTTCCTTCAAAAATTGCTTTGCCATTTTCAAGACAACTTCAATAGCACTTTGAAGATCTCCTTCAACTACGAACCCTGCTGCAAGGCTGTGCCCACCGCCGCCAAACTCCTTCGCAAGTTTGCATATTTTGACCTTTCCTTTGGAACGGGCTGAAACTTTTATCTCTTTCCCTCCATTTTCAACAAAGAGAAGCGCAATTTCAGAACATTTTAAAGAAAGAGGAATGTGAACAATATCTGGAAATTCAAGAGGATCAAGCCGTAACTTCAAAGAATCTTTTGAAGTAATGTAACTGTATGTAATTTCGCCATCTATCTTTAAATTGGATATGACCTTTTCTTCAAGTTTAAGTTGGTTTAAGGTTTTACACCAATGGAGGTTTATATGAACTTGATAGGGATCAACCCCTTTTTCAACGAGTTTGGAAACTATGATGTAGGTCTCTTTGACGCACCTTTCATAAGAAAGATTACCGGAGTCAATAATTATTGAGGCATAAAGAGGAGTCGCCGTATCCTTATCAAAATCAAAATTCATTATTTTTAAAAGGTCATAAACGATTTCCCCGGTTGAGGAAGCATCCACTTTTGCGACTTTAATTTCAAATGCCTCTTCTCCTTCAAGGTGGTGGTCTATACAAACCTTTTTAGCCCTGCTATTTTTAAATAAGGTTTCTATTTTTCCAAGTCTGTACAAAAGAGCAACATCAAGAACTATAATCAAATCGCAATTCAAAATGAAATCCGACGATCTTTCTTCATCAAAAATCTCAACTTCGCTATCATTATTTAAGAGAAAAGATAAATTTGATGGAACTTTGCAGTCATTTATGACTTTGACCTCTTTCCCGAGTGAAACCAGAGCCCTTTTGAGGGAAAGTTCGCTTCCTAACCCATCGCCATCAATTTTTATATGGCTTGTTATTAAGATTCTTCTCGAACCCTTGATAAATTCGGCAATTGCGCTAAGGTCTTTAAGGTAATCCATTAACCACCTTTTCTAACAATCAGGTTATTATACAGCAGATTTTTAGAAATTTTAAATTTCTTTGAAATAAGTTTTATCGCTTCCTTTTTTGAATATCCCTCCTTAAGTAACTCTTCAAAATGAGATTTCACTTCCCTTTTATCAAATTCTTTTTTGTTTTTTAATTTTGGAGGAGACAAAACTATTACAAACTCACCCTTTTCAACAAGGTCATCCACTTTCGGATTAAATAAGTATGATTCAAATTTTTTTGTCATCTCTCTTGCAATAAAAATATCCCTCTCTTCTATGTTTTCATATAGAAATTGAAGAGTCCTTTTAATTCTAAAGGGTGATTCAAAAAAAACAACAGTGCTGGGAAAAGTATTAATTTTGCCAATAACTTCCTCTTTTTCTCTCTCCTTTTTTGGAAAGAACCCATAAAAAACAAATGGAGTTGACTCAAAACCACAGACAGAAAGAACTGCTGTTAAAGATGAGGGCCCCACAACGGGAAAAATCTCAAAACCTTCCTCCCTTGCTTTATTGACAAGTAGTGTTCCGGGGTCAGAAATTGCGGGTGTTCCAGCATCACTTAACAAAGCGACATCCTCGCCTTTTTTAAGAATGTCTATTATTTCCAGAACTCTTTTATACTCATTTTCTTTAAAATTAGAAATTGTCTTCTTTTCAATTCCAAGATGGTTGAGAAGTTTTTTTGAAACCCTCGTATCTTCTGCTACAACTACTGAAACACTCCTCAATGTTTCAATTGCTCTGAAGGTTATGTCCTTCAAATTTCCTATCGGCGTTGCAACGACAAAAAGTCTTCCTTTCATCTTTCCTCTCTAAAAGGTAACCAATTTTAGCATAGAATTTTTTGTAATACTACCTTTGTAAAAAACCCCTAAATCCGACATTGCTATAAAGTCTTGTTATCAAAAGATAATAGCAGTAAGAATTTAACATCAAAACGAGAATCACTTATCAGGTGAAAGACAAAAAAAGGGATGGTAGGGAACATAGAC
>DHFQ01000108.1 GCA_002402325.1 Candidatus Aminicenantes bacterium UBA4820 | reverse complement strand
TGGTGAGGTAAAGAGCGCTTTGCGTGTTGCCGAATGCGGTATACTGGTAATTTGCGGAGTATCCGGCCTTGAGGTTCAGGCAGAAATAGTTTGGGATACGATGGAAGAACAAGGACTTCCGCGGGCAATTTTTATTAATAAACTCGACCGGGAAAATGCCAGCTTTGATAAGGTTCTGGAACAAATGAAGAGCGCCTACCCCCAAAAGAACTTCACACCTTTATTCCTGCCTATTGGTCAGGAAGCTGATTTTCAGGGAGTTGTTGATATTATTCGTAATAAGGCTTATTATTACGAAACCAATGGCAGCGGCAAATATACTGTTAAAGATGTTCCGCCGGAATTAACTGCTGATGTAGAAATTTGGCGGGATAATTTGGCCGAAGCAGCCTCTGAGGTTGATGATGAGATTTTAACAAAATATCTGGAGGGTGAAGTATTAACAGAAGAGGATTTATCAAAAATTATGTCTGCAGCTTTACAGCAAAATTTGATAGTTCCGGTTCTGTGCGGTTCGGCTTTCAAAAATATCGGCATGGCGAACTTGCTGGATGCTATCATCAATGTAGTTCCCTGTCCTACAGCTTTACCTGACAAAGCAGCTCTGGTATTTAAAACTTTAGCCGATCCTTATGTGGGAAAAATGAGCTTTTTCAGGGTCTATGGCGGTAAGTTCACCTCTGAAAGCCCGGTTTATAATTCCACCCAGCAGTCAGATGAAAAAATTGGTCAAATATTTTATCTGCGGGGAAAAACCCAGGAACCTGTGGCAACTGTTGTTGCCGGAGATATTGCTGTGGTAGCCAAACTGCAGGATCTTAATACCGGTGATACCCTCTGTGCCAAAGATAAGCAGTTGGAACTCCCAGGGATTGTTTTCCCCGAGCCTACTTTAAGTGTAGCTATAGAACCCAAGAGCAAGGGTGACGAAGACAAGCTGGGTTCAGCTTTGGTTCGTTTAGCGGAAGAAGATCCCACAATTAAAGTGGAGAAAAATCTGGAAACCAGAGAATTGATTCTAAAGGGAATCGGAGAAATGCAGCTGGATATACTCCAGGAAAAACTGCAGCGAAAATTTGGTGTTGGTGTTGCGGTTCATGTTCCTACGGTTCCATACCGGGAAACTATTCGTAAACAGGTTAAAGTTGAGGGCAAACACAAAAAGCAGAGCGGAGGACATGGACAGTATGGCCATGTCTGGATTACCATGGAGCCATCGGAGAGCCGAGATTTTGAATTTGCTGAACAGGTTTTTGGCGGAGCAGTACCTAAAAATTATTTTCCGGCTGTGGAAAAAGGTATTCGTGAAGCTATGGCTGAGGGTATTTTGGCCGGCTACCCGGTAACTAATGTCAAAGTAACTCTTTATGACGGTTCTTATCATAGTGTTGATTCTTCAGAAATGGCTTTTAAAATTGCTGCTCACCTTGGTTTTAAGGAGGCAATGGAAAAGGCAAGACCGACGCTTCTTGAGCCGGTAATGAATGTTGAGGTCATAGTTCCGGATGAATGTATGGGAGATGTTATGGGAGACCTCAACTCAAGAAGAGGAAGGATAATGGGGATGACGCAAAAGGGGCAGAATCAGGTAATAAAGGCTCAAGTTCCACTTGCAGAGATGCTAACTTACGCCTCAACCCTTAAATCTTTAACAGCGGACAGGGGAAGTTTTACTATGGAATTTTCAAGTTATGAGGAAGTCCCCGCACAACTTCAACAGAAAATAATAGAAGAGGCTAAAAAGGCAAGGGAAGAAGAGAAACAGGGATAACAATAATATAATCAATAAGTTGGATATGGGGAGCAAGTGCTCCCCTTTTTTGTTTTGGTGTGAACAATGTTAACAGGTAGGCTGTGAACGATGTTCTTATTATCTAACTATTTGAAAAATCAAGACATAATAAAAAATGGCTTTTTAAGTAAAACAAACAAGAACGCAGTTCACACCACTACAAAATGACCAAAGCTTGTAATATGTTGATTATAAAAGCGATACATGATTTTGTCTATCAAGGCACAAATCTTGCATAAATTTTATTGCCTTAGGGCAATTTTTTGAAGGAGGTTCAAATGTTTGGAAAGAGAGTTTTAACAGTGGTAGCGGCAATGGTGGTAATGATTTCAATTTTGACACCCGGCCTTGTTCCAAAGAAGGGTCAAAACACGCTTGATGACCTTGTAATGACTTCTTCCAGTTTGAGAGTCCCACAAGCAATAAGCGCAATTGATGATTTGAGGGCAAACAGGGTGCGAAATGAGTCCCTTTCACCTCAAGATCAAGAATTTCTTAAAAGATTTGATAAAGTCTCTGAAGGGTGGGATCAGTTTCTTACTTCTACAGGCGGGCAATGGCAAATGCTTCTTGATTCAAGGACAGGTCTTCCCGCTCTGGTTGAAGGATCGGGCGAGCCGTGGATCCCAGGCGCAGGGAATAGTTTGAGAAATGAATCAAATGAACCCATAACACTCTCTAAAATGGAAGGAATAGCGAGAGACTTTATGGTTAGAAACCAGAATCTCTTTCCAATACCTCAAGATGATCTTGTTATAGTCCCTGAAGGCAGTGTTGAAGTTGGTGAATACTTCTGGCACATTCAATTTCAATATGTAAAAAATGGCATTCCCGTTGAAGGGGCAAGGGTTGTTTTTAGAGTGAACAATGGCAATCTGGTTCAATTTGGAATGGAAAAGGTCAATCCTTATATAGATGTTGATACAAACCCCTCCTTTGAAAGGGAAACAGCATGGGATATCCTTGGAGGATACATTGGCGGATGGGATGAAAAGGATTATTTTGTTGAGCCCGGAACACTTCTTATTGTTCCAGCAACTCCGGAAAAAGATGATGGAAACTTTAGAGGAATTGTTGGTTCGGGCATTCAGTATCGTCTTGTGTATGAAGTTGTTTTCCATAGAGATGGAGTTATGGGAACATGGAAAGCAAGGATTGACGCACACAATGGCGAGATTTTAAGTTTTGTTGATCAAAATATGTATGGAGCAGTTACAGGTGGAATTTATCCCAATTCAAACCTTGATACAGAAGTAATAAGACCTCTTCCAAAAATTACCGTTACAAACGGCACAACAAAAACCTGCGATATGGGTGGTAATTACACATACTCAAGTGGAACAGCCACTGCAAGCCTTAAAGGTGCTTATGTAAGTGTTACAGATTCTTGCGGAAGTTCATCACTTTCAACTTCCACCGCACCTGGAGACCTCGCTTTTAGTAAATCATCCGGGACTGACTGCACAACGCCCGGGGTCGGTGGGTCTGGCAATACACACGCGGCAAGGTCAACATATTTCCACCTAACATTATGGAAAGAAAGGGCTTTGGGCTACCTTCCCTCAAATAGTTGGCTTTCAAGTGCTTTAACAGATAAAGTCAACCTTTCTCAAACCTGCAACGCCTATTGGAACGGTTCATCTGTTAATTTCTTTAAATCAGGTGGAGGTTGCTCAAATACCGGTGAACTTCCAACAGTCTTTTTGCACGAGGCAGGACATGGGCTTGATTCAAATGATGGAAGTGGCTCTTCAACAGTGGGCTCTTCAGAATCTTATAGTGATGGAATGGCTTTTCTCCAGACCCACGATTCTTGCATTGGAACAAACTTTATTCCAGGGCAAAAATGCAGTGGTTACGGTGATGCCTGCACAACCTGCACAGGAATTAGAGATGCAGATTATGCAAAGCATTCAAGCAATACGCCTGCAAAGCCTTCTCAACTTGCAAACACTTCTGGCTTCCACTGTTCAAAAAGCACTTCTTATCCAGGGCCATGCGGATATGAAGGACACTGTGAATCTTACATTATGTCTGAAGTTTTATGGGATCTCGCTGCAAAAGACCTTCCTGCGGCTGGTTTAGATGCAAATACTTCCTGGTATGTTGCAGATAGACTTTTCTACCTATCAAGAGCGACATCAACTGAAGCCTACTCCTGCTCGGCAATTTCGTCAACAAATGGTTGTGGAACGGGTAACTGGTTCACAACATACAGGGCGATTGATGACGACGATGGTAACTTAACAAATGGAACCCCTCACGGTGGAGCAATTTATAATGCCTTTAATAGACACATAACAGCGTGCACATCGGTTACAGGTTATAACACAACTTATTCTCCTTATGCCACACCCACTCAACCAACATTGACTGCAACCGCTGGTTCTGGACAGGTAACACTTTCCTGGACAACTTCAACAAACGCATCAAAATATACCGTCTTGAGAAATGAAATGGGTTCAAACTATGGGATGATGGTTTTGACTACTCAAACAGGGACCACTTATACAGATACACAGGTTGCACCCGGAATCACCTACTACTATTCAATTGCTCCTGTTGGCTCAAACAACTCAACTATAGGAACACTTGCAGCGGTTAAATCAGCGACGCCGACCTCTGGTGGAACTACTACCTACTCAATTTCTGGAACTGTTACCCTGAGTGGTTCAGGGCTTTCTGGTGTTACGATTACAGCAGGAACTGCTACAGCGACTACCGCAACCGATGGAACTTACACAATTTCAGGGCTTGCGGCGGGAACCTACACCGTAACACCTTCAAAGAGTGGCTACACATTCTCACCAGCAAATCAATCTGTAACAATTTCAAGTTCAAATGTAACAGGGATAAACTTTACGGCAACGGCGGCAACAACATATTCAATTTCAGGAACGGTTAGCGGTGCAGTAGCATCTGGAGTTACAATGACTTTGAGTGGTGCGGCAAGCAACACAACTACCACCGACACCAGTGGAAACTATACATTCAGCGGTCTTGCAAATGGAACCTACACAGTTACACCATCAAAGAGCGGATACACATTTAGCCCAGCCAATTATTCAGTTACAATAAGTGGTGCAAATGTTACGGGTAAAAACTTCACTTCAACTGCAGTAAGTGGTGATACTGCTTTGACTTCAGGGGTTGGAGTTAGTGGTTCAGTTGCCAAGAGTGCTTATGCCTATTACACAATTTATGTTCCAAGTGGTGCAACCAGTCTTGCAGTTTCCTTAACAGGACTAAGTGCTGATGTTGACCTTTATGATATGGCTCCTTCTACAGCAGGTGGAACGGCATCTCATCCAACAACCTCCACTTATACGGGAAGGTCCTGGAACAGCGGGACAACAAGCGAATCTTTATCACATTCAAGCCCCACTTACGGGACATGGTCAATCGCTGCCTATGGATACGCTGCTGGTTCATACACTGTTACAGCAACTGTTACCACAGGAACAACGACATATTCAATTTCTGGAACAATCACCCTTAGCGGTTCAGGATTGTCGGGTGTTACTGTTACTGCGGGGTCTAAAACAGCGACAACATCCTCAACTGGGGCATACACAATTTCAGGACTTGCAAATGGAA
>DHFQ01000086.1 GCA_002402325.1 Candidatus Aminicenantes bacterium UBA4820 | reverse complement strand
TCATTCAGAATGACATTCCCTCCCAACCTCCCCTGAAATGGGAGGAGATTCTTCAAGGGCAAAACGGACGAAGAAATGTTTAAAATGACAATTTGCAAAAAGTTGATTTTAAATATATATTATTTTTCTGGAGGTATTTAATTTGGAGTTATCGGTTGCTTCTTTTTTAGGTAACTTGAAAATGATGGAAGAGATGCTTAATAAACTTACGCATGAGTATGAACTTTACTTCGCGGGGGGAAGAAAATACCCGCCGACTCAAGAGCATAAGGAACTTGAAAGGGCTGTGAGGTTTTATGGTAGGGTTACTTTGCCTTCAACACAGCAGCAATATCTATTTATGAATTTTCAGAATAAATGGTCTTTGCTTACAGCAAGGTGGAACAAACTAATGGAGTTAAAATTAAATGGAATTTCGCAAGATCCTCGCTTAATGGGCAGGGCTATGCGGGATATAAAAGAATTTTCCGATCTCGAGAAGGGCAGAATTGAGGAAGAAAAAAAAGAAAAACCTCCTGAAGTTCAATCAAAACCTCAACAACAGGTGGAAAGTCATAGAAGTGACACAACTAAAAGTGCTACTTCACCTTCCCTTTTTGATGAATATAATAAGGAAAAGCAGAGACTTGGCCAGACACTTGACCTTGATAAAGAAGGATTTGAGAAAAAACTTGAAAAACAAAAGAAAGAGCTTTTAGAAAAATATAAGGCAAAAGATGTTGTTTTTACCGTTTCTGTCTCTGATGGCAAGGTTACTCTAAAGGCAAAACTTGTTAAAAAGTAAATAATTGTAAATTTGATTGAAGAGTAATCCTTGATATAATAATGACTTTGTGGAGAGTAATATGACGAAGGACGCCATTTTGGTAAAAAATTTAAAAAAACATTTCAAGGGACATCTGTCCATCGGAAGAATTGAAGCCTTAAAAGGGGTGAACCTTGAAGTAAAAGAGGGAGGTATTTACGGCTTCATTGGTCCCAATGGGGCTGGAAAAACAACCACTTTAAAAATAATTACTGGACTAATTTTTCCCGATGAGGGAGAGGTTCAAATTTTTGGAAAACCTCACACGGACTACATAATAAGAAAAGATATAGGTTTTCTTCCTGAATCTCCATACTTTTATGATTACCTTACAGGAGAGGAACTTGTCAAATTCTTCGGAAGTTTATTTGGAATACAAAAAAAAGAATTAAATGAAAGAACAAAGTATCTTCTTGACCTTGTTGGGCTTAAAGGAAAAGAAAAAATCCCTTTAAGAAAATATTCTAAGGGGATGTTGCAGAGGGTCGGGCTTGCACAGGCTCTCATTAACGATGCAAAACTTTTGATTCTTGATGAGCCTATGAGTGGTCTTGACCCCATTGGAAGAAGAGAGATAAGGGATTTAATTCTCAAATTAAAAGAAGAGGGAAAAACAATTTTCTTCTCTTCACACATTCTTGCGGATGCAGAGATGATTTGCGATGAGGTTGCGATAATTGTGAAGGGAAAGATTGTTCAAAAAGGAAGACTTGAAGAGCTTCTTGCAAAAGATGTTCAATTCTATGACATCTCTTTTAAAGGGATAGAGACACCTCCTGAACTAAAAGATAAAGTTGTTGTAGCCTTTGAAGGTTATAGTATGATCAGGCTTAAAGATGAAGATGAGGTGGACAAAGCCCTTGCAACTTTAATAAACAAAGGTGGAAAAATTATGTCGCTAATGCCTCACAAAACCTCTCTTGAGGAAATCTTCCTTTCAAGTATTGAGGAGAAGAAAAATGAGTAGATTTAAACTTTCATGTATGCAAGTCATTGCCATTGCCAAAAACACATATAAAGAAGCAATTAGAAGCAAAATCTTTTATGTTCTTATGGCTTTTGCAATAGCAATGTTGGGATTTGCCGTAATTTTAAGTTTTCTCACGATAGGCTCTCAAAAAAGGGTTATTCTTGATTTAGGACTTGCGGGAATCTCTTTCTTTTCAGTGATGACATCAATATTTGTTGGAATTGGTTTGATCTATTTAGAAATTGAGAAAAAGACAATTTACAATGTTCTTTCTAAACCGCTTCCAAGGGCAAGTTTTATTGTTGGTAGATATTTTGGTTTGATGGCTGTTCTTGGGATAAACTTGATAGCGATGTTAATTATTCTTTCAATAGCCCTTCTTTTCTTTAAAGGCTTTACACCTATGATTTTTTATGCGGGATTATTTATCTATCTTGAACTTGCGGTTATTACAGCAATTGCTATATTTTTCTCTTCAATAGCATCACCTGTCTTGAGTGCAATATGCACCTTAGCCTTTTATCTAATCGGACATACATCATCAACATTTCCAGAAATGCTTGTCCCACTTTTACATAATGATATACAGAAAAAGATTGCACTATTTTTCTTTCACATTTTGCCTGATTTAAGCATCCTCAATGTAAGTAATCTCATAACTTATAATATTCCTATAGCACCAGGATTTACAATTAGAGGAATAATCTATGCGGTTTTGTTTTCAACCCTGTTGATTTTTGCTGGGTGTCTTTTCTTTAAGAAAAGGGATCTTGTATGAGAAGTCCTATTTTGAAGAGATTTATTGCTACTCTTTTTGCCATTCTGCTTTTCTTTTCAATCTTTAACATTCATAAGGATTTGACATACATCACAAGAATTTACCCTGATGAATATCGTTCATATTACATTCCATCAAGTCTTCATGCTAAGGTTTTTTCCCTTGGCTATACAAATGCCCTCTCAGACCTTCTCTATCTATGGTTTGTCTATTACTGGGATTGGTATGGCAAAAATGTAAGATATTCTTATATGGAACACACATTTGAAGTTATGACTGATTTAGACCCCAAAAATCAAGATGCCTATATCATTGCGGCTCTTCTTGCCTTTGTTCCTTTAAAATGGGATCTCGTCTATAAATTTCTTGATAAAGGAATTGAAAAAAATCCTGAAAACTATGTCATTCCTTACGATGCAGGAAACTATGCACTTTTTTCTGAAAAAAATTATGAAAGAGCAGCAAAATATTTTCAAATCGCCTTTGAGAGAAACCCTGAGAGGACAACAATTAAAAACCTCCTTGCATACTCTCTTTCACATAAAGGGGATCTTGAAACATCCTTAAAATATTTTGAAGAGATTTTAGACAAATATAAAAACGACGATTCTCCTGAGGGAAACTACTACAGATTTTCTTCAGTATTGCACATCTTTGAAGTTAAAAACGAAATAGCAAAGAGGGATGTGGAAAAAGCGGTAGAAAAATACAGAGCAAAGTTTGGTAAAAACCCTCCATCACTAAGAGTGTTAAAAAAGGAGGGATTTATAAACGAAATCCCGAAGGACCCACTCGGCAAAGATTATGAATATGACCCAAATAGTGGAACGATAAAGTGTGTAAGCAAATTTAATCCAAAAGAAGTAATTGGAAGATGGTAACCCTTTTACTTGTGTTTGCTTTCCTTTTAGGGTTATGTTTTGGGTCATTTGCAAATGTCTTGATCTATAGATTACCAGAAAGAATCTCCATTATCAAGCCACCCTCACACTGTCCCAAATGTGGTAAAGAAATTCCATTTTATTGCAACATTCCGCTTTTTTCATACATTTTTCTTTTAGGAAGATGTAGGTTCTGCAAGGCAAAGATCTCCTTCAGATATCCCTTTGTGGAAATTTTTGTTGGTGTTCTCTTCTGGTTTGCGACTTACAATTTTCTTCCTCAATACCCACCATCACTTCAAACAATTTTAGAACTTTTGTCTCTCTACATTTTTCTTTTGTTCACAACTGTTCTAATCTTCACCGATTTAGAGCATCAGATTCTTCCTGATAAATTGACACTCCCGGGAATTGTCATTGGGCTTATCTCAAGTTTTTGGGTTGAATGGACAAAACCGCTTGATTCTCTTCTCGGCGCTTTGCTTGGAGCTTTGGTTCCCTCAATTTTGATCGGAATTTATGCTTTGAGAAAAATTGAGGCTATGGGATGGGGAGATGTTAAACTTATGGCTATGATTGGAGCCTTTCTTGGGTGGAAAGGAGCACTTCTAACTTTTTTGATAGGTTCGGTTTTAGGGGCAGTCGTTGGTGGAATCTATATTTTAGTAGTTACAAAAGATAGAAGAACTCCATTGCCATTCGGAACATTTCTGGGAATTGCTTCAATGGTTTCACTTTTCTGGGGGGAAAAGTTTTTTGATTGGTATTACGGCGTTTCGAACTGGAGTTTTTAAATGGTTTTTGAGCGAAAAAACATTTTTTATCTTGAACTCCTTTTTTTGATTTTAACCTTTCTTTTTGCTTTTTTCTTCCTTTTAAATTCAATTTCTGACATAAAAAAAAAGAATTTAGAAATTAACCAAACCATAAAAGAAGAAGCACCAACTTTCGTTGCAATTTTAAAAAATGTAAATCTTTCATCTCATTATAATTCCTTTCCCTATTATTCAGGAAGAGAAAGCAAACTTAAGGTGATTGCCGCATGCTGGTTCCTTGGAAATAAACAACTATGGGTCTTTCCAGAAAAATTTGAATTTCCATCTTTTAAAGAACCCCCTAAAGGCTTTGATAAGATTGAAAGTGTGGGTTTTCTAAGAAGAATATATGCTTTCAAGACTGAAGATGGAAGAGTTTGTGCAATACTTTTTGAGCTAAAAGATTTCAAAAGAGATTTAGTAAAGACCATTTTAATTTCATTAACAACATTATTAATTGGACTTTTTGCCCTGTATCTTATTTTTGTTACTTTAAAACAGTTAAAAAATTACGATGAGCCCCAAAGGAGAGATTTTTCAAAGGAGGAAATAACACCTTTTGAGACGATAGATGTTTTTAAAAAGACCATAGGCGATTTGAAAGAGAGAACAATTCAACTTGAAGTTGCCTTAAATCAAGAAAAGAAAAAATCAAAAAGCACTGCATCCGTCCTCGAAAATTTAAGTTCAGGGTTAAATACAGGTTTTATGCGTTTTGATAGGGAGGGGAATCTCCAATCTTTCAACCCTATAGCCAAAAATCTTTTTGGTCTGCCGATACTTTTTAGAATCGGGGAAAACTATAAAAAAATATTTTCTAAAAATGACCCCCTTCTTGAAATTATTGAAAGTTCCTTAAAGGAAAGAGAGATTTTAACAGCAGATTCAATCAAAGGCTTTCAGGGAAAACTTCTTTTTGTTCTTTCAATCCCCATTGTTGATGAGTTAAGCCACCTTGATGGGGCTCTTTTGATAATTCAAGATAACAGTAAAATTTATGAGATGCAGAGGATTTTAAAGGAAAGAGAGTCTCTTTCCAGAATTGGCGAGGTTGCTGCCGTCGTTGCGCACGAGATTAGAAATGGGCTGAATGTTCTTTCAGGAGAACTAAGGCTTTTAAAAAAAATCTCAGGGGCTGATGCATTAGAGCGAGCGAATAGAATTGAAGATGAAATTTCTAAAATGGAAACGGTTGTAAAAGACCTCCTTTATTATTCAAAGCCATTAACCATTGAAAAAGAAACAATAGATACAGAGGAGTTCTTGAATGAAGTTATAATTTCCTTAAAAGAAATATTTCCTGATGTCAATTTTAGTTACAAGATAGATCCAAAATCATTTTATGGGGATAGAAATTCAATTTTTAGAGCAATCTTTAATCTTCTTAAAAATGGCGCCGAAGTCTCTTCAGAGATTTTTATTGAGGTCATTAAAAAGGATGGTAAAGTGATCTTTCACATTGAGGATAACGGGACAGGTTTAAGCGAGGAGGCAAAGCAGACGCTTTTTATCCCATTTATTTCTCAGAAAAAAAATGGAACAGGACTTGGACTCTCCATCGCTAAAAAGATTGCCACAGAACATAACGGTGATCTTGAAATTGCGGGTGCTAAAAAGTTGAAAGGCGCTTCATTTAATTTTATAATAGAATCTTAAGGAGGATAGATGAAAAAAATTTCTGCGTTGTTGTTTTTATTTTTCCCTTTATTTTTATTTGCACAGAATGTTTTTTTTGAAAAATCACTCGATTCTGCATTATCAAAAGCTAAAGCGGATGACAAAATTTTACTTATAAAATTTTATTCAGACACTTGAGGGGCTTGCAAAAAACTGGACCGTGAAGTCCTTACGAATGAAAATTTGAACAAATTATCAAAACTCTCAGTTCTTTACAGAATAAATGTAATAACTGATGAGGGAAAGGCATTAAGCAAAAAATATAGCCTTATTGGAGTTCCTACTGTAGTGCTTGTTTCAGCTGATGGTAAGGAGATTGATAGAATCACTGGTTATGGTGAAAAGGATGAGTTTCTTGCGACTTTAAGCGGTTATTTTTTCAATGTTGGAACACTTGATAATCTTATTGAAAAATCTTCAAAAAATCCTTCCGCAGATTTATTTTATAAAATAGCCCAAAAGTATTATGAAAGGGGCGATGTGGACAACTCACTTTCTACAATTTCAAAAGTTAGAGAGCAACCTCAACTGAGTGATGAAATCAAATTGAATATTAACCTTCTTGAAGGAGAATGTTACCTGAAGAAAGATAAGACAAAGGGAATTGAAATCCTCCTCAAGTTGGTTGATTCAGAAAATTTAAAAATATCAGAGAGTGCTTTTGAGGATTTAAGCAGATTCTTTTACAAAATTGAGGACTACAATAGTTTATACAATCTTTACAAAAAGATTTTTCCAAAAAAATCTGATGACCCTCAATTTTTAAATTCTTTTGCCTGGACGATGGGCGAAATAGGGAAGAATCTTGATGAGGCTCTTTATGCAGCTAAAAAGGCGGTTGAATTGAGCAAGGAAGATCCACAGATTCTGGATACACTTGCTGAAATTTATTATAAAATGGGAGATTCAAAATCTGCGGTTGCAACAATTGATAAAGCAATCGCAAAGGAGCCTTCTGATGAATACTATAAAAGGCAAAAAGAAAAGTTCCTTACAACAAAGTCCAAAAAGGGAAAATGAAGTAAAGATTTTCAGGGATGTGGAGGCATCAGTTCTCCACATCCTTTCTTCCAACAAATTTCATTGGGATACGTTTGACAGGAAGTTTTTATCTTTAAAAAAGAAGTTTGGAAATGAAATATATCCGACATTTTTATACCTGATAGCCAATCTTGAATTTGATGAGAAAGAGGCAATAGAGCATTATAATTCAATAAAAAAACACCATCAAAAAATGTCATCTTTACTAAAAAGAGATGTTGATATAAGGGTTGCCGTCGCAGATTATTTTGTTTCAAACAAAAAGATGATTAAAGACCCTGTTATTCTTGAAATTCACCTTTTTAAAAAAACTTACAAAGCGGGTGTAACAGATAGTCTAACCTCTTTATACAATTATTCCTTTTTAAAAGGTGCATTGCCGCATGAAATTGCCCAATCAAAGAGATATGTCGAACCTCTTTCGGTAATATTTTTTGACCTTGATGACTTCAAAGAAATCAACGACAAAATTGGCCATGAAAGAGCAAACTTGTTTTTAAAAGCTTTTGCGGGAATTATAAAAAATTCAATTCGTGAAATGGATCTTCCCTTCAGGTATGGAGGTGAAGAGTTTGTCATAATTTTACCAAAAACTGATAAGTTTGGTGCACTTGCTGTTGCTGAACGGATACGAAAATCATATAAAGAGTCCTCAATTGAAAAGGAGGGAATATCTGCCTCTGTAAGTGGTGGCATTGCCTCATATCCGGTAGATGATGACAGGGCTCAAAACTTAATTAGAAAAGCGGATGAAGCGATGTACAGGGCAAAAGCAAGAGGAAAGAACATAATTGAACTTTATAACACTGAAAGAAGACGATTTGAAAGATTTCTGGATAATTTTCGTGGAATGGTTACTCTGGATGGAAAACAATACGAAATTTATGGCAAGAATGTAAGTGAATCAGGATTTTATTTTGAAACTGAAAAACCGCTTTTGCCATCAAAAAAAATTGATTTTTCCATAGAATTTGAAAATTTGAGAAAATCTTCTGGCAGTTCAATAATAACAAGGGTTGAACCTCAACCCGAAGGCAAATATGGTGTAGGTGTTGCAATTACATCAATTTTAAGGTCAGATAAGAATCTTCTTTTAAATCACATAAAAAGTTTAAAAACAAAGAGTAGATGACTTATATTTTATCCTTGATTTTAGGGGCAATTGTTTCACCCTTTATAGTTCTATCTGTTTTTCCTTTTTTGATTAATTTCATCTTGATTTTCCCCAAATATTCCCAATTTTTCAAAAAAATAGCAGTCGCTCTTTTGCTTTTTCAATCAGCGATTTTTATTGGACAATTCACAATGCCTAAATACAAAGAGGGAATTTTAGTAAAAAAAGTTGCCTCATCGGAATCAAAAACTCCGGTCTGGATTAAGGGAAAAATTGTTTCAAGCGAAATAAGCTCAGATGGCTCAAGGGCTTTATTAGAAACAGAGTCTTTTTTTGAAGATGAAAAAGAGATAAAAGAAAGAGTTAAAATTCAGTGCTTTCTTCCAATCAAGCCTCCTCTTCCCGGTACAATTTTCAAGGCAAGTTTACTTTTATCACTTCCTAAGGAAAAAACAAATATAGGTCAGTTTAATCAAAAGCGATATTTAGGATGGAAAGGAATTTACCTTTACGGAGAGTTAAAGGATGAAAGACTTTTTACAGTAATCAAAAAACCTTTATTTCACCAATGTAAAAATTATAGAAACTTTTTACGAAATAAAATAATTGAAGAGTGCGGCGATGAATCAGGCGTTGTCCTCTCTCTTCTACTGGGAGAGCGAAATTTACTCACTCAAGATGAACAGTTATCACTTGTTCGTTCTGGACTCTTTCATCTTATTGCCCTTTCGGGGCTTCACATTGGAATAGTTATCTGGGTTTTATACTTTTTCTTTTCACTCCTTAAAATTCATCCCCTTACATCCGATATTTTGACACTTTTTTTTCTCCCCATTTACGCAATTCTTGTCAAAGATCAGCCATCTGTTTTGAGGGCAATTTTTATGGCATCATTTTTTATTATAGGAAAAATTTTTTTGAGGGTTGGAACACCAATAAGGTCAATTTTTATTTCTGCTTTGGTTTTACTTCTAATAAACCCTTTTCAAATTATGGACGCTGGATTTCAACTTACCTATCTATCTACGCTCGGGATAATCCTCCTTTACAAAATCATTCCAAAAATATTTAAAGAAGGCACTTTCTTGGATTACATTTTTAAATTGCTTTTTATAAGCATCTCCGCGCAACTTTTCACCCTTCCAATTTTGATTGTCTCCTTTCAAAGAGTTTCTTTAATAAGTTTCATCTTAACGCCAATTGCGTCAATCCCCTTATTTCCACTCCTTGCACTCGGAATTTTATTTCTCTCTGGATTTTCATTAATTCCTTTTGTTTCATCTTTTCTACTTATTCTCATTAAGTTTTTTGCAAAACTTTTCATATTCGTTCCTCAGTTTTCATCTCAATTTCATTTTTCCTCGCTCTTTTTCCCACTTCCCCATTTTATGTATTTAATCGCGTTCACAATCGTTATTTTTTTTCTTGTTTTGCCAGAGATGAAAAAGAAAACAATCCTTACTATCTCACTTTTTCTAATCTTAATATTTGCCTATCTCTTTCCAAATCCATTTGAAAAATCAATCAAAGATTCGCTTATCGTTTCAGATATTGGCCAGGGGAATTGTTCAATTTTAATTTTAGATAAGAAGGTCTATCTTATTGATTGCGGTGATACATCCTATAACTCACTTCCAACATCAAGAGGGATTATAGAACCAACTCTATCTCACTTGAGAATAAAAGAAATTGAGGGGATTTTCATTACACATTGGGATAAAGACCACTCTGGTTCATTAAAAGAACTTACAAGAGACCTAAAAGTTAACTTTGTTGCATTTCCAGAATGTCCCCAAATTGAAGATGAAATTAAAAGGTTTTTAATTAAAAATAAAGTAAGAATGATAAAGTTGAAAAGAGGCGATTCAGTAATGATAGAGAATGCGGTAGTCAATGTTGAACATCCCGTCTGCCAGGGAGAACCTTTAAGTGATAACGATCTTTCCCTTGTTCTCTCAATGGTTATTAACGGAAGAAAGATACTTTTTACAGGTGATATTGAAAAAGAGGGTGAGAGGTCGCTTTTTGAAAATGTAAATCTTGACAGAGTTGATATTCTGATGGTTCCACACCATGGAGCAAAAAATGCCTTGTTTAAACCATTTATAGAGAAACTTTCACCACAATTTTCAGTTTTTTCTGTAGGAAGATATAACAGATTTGGTCATCCAAACAAAATGGTTGAGGAATATTATGCTTCCCTTAAAACAAGAATTTTGCGCACCGATAAAGACGGTTCGCTACTTTTCAAACTCAATTCAAAGAAGTTAGTTCCTTATAAATACAGAGATTTCCAATTTGATAATGAGATTAAAAAATGAAAAAGAATTATTCAGATTTAATAAAATTGCAAAAAGAGATGAGAAAACTTGTAACAGAAAAACTTTTAAATAAAAAAGTTAGGTTTATTGGTGGTGCGGATGTTTCAACCACAAAATTTTCAAAAATAGGTTTTGGAGGAATTGTCGTTCTTGATTTAGAAAATAAATTGGAATTTGTTGATTCATCCGTAGTTTCCGATGAGATAGAAATTCCCTACATTCCTGGTTTACTTGGCTTTAGAGAAGTTCCAATACTTTTAAAGGCATACTCAAAATTGAAAATAAAGCCTGATTTGATAATAGTTGACGGTCAGGGAAAGATTCATCCAAGAGGATTTGGACTTGCCTGCCATCTTGGGGTTGAATTAAATTGTCCAACGATAGGATGTGCAAAAAGCCATCTATGCGGGAGTTTTGAACAACCTCCAAAAATAAGAGGTTCAAAAACCCCAATTATCCTCAAAGAGGAAATTGTAGGCTACGCCTTAATAACGAAAGATAATGTAAATCCAGTTTTTGTCTCAGTAGGAAACCTGATAACTCTTGAAGAGTCTGTTAAAATAATTTTAAATACCTCACCAGAATATAGACTTCCCGAACCAATAAGAAAAGCACATAGAATTGTCAATGAAATAAGATCACTTCACTTTTGACCTTCAATTTCTTTTATTAGAGACTCAATTTTACCTCTCTCCGGGTCCTCTGGTGCAATTTCAACAAATTTCTTTAAATTTTTAACAGCACTTTTTTTATCATTTAAAAATTTTGCGTAAAGTAATCCAAGATTCAGATACGCCTCAGATTCTTCTTCAAATTTTAAACAGGTAAGAAAACATTTTTCAGCCTCTTTATACTTTTTTTCCATCACAAAGATATTTCCTAAGTTAAGATAGGCTGTGCTATTTTTAGGGTCAAGAGACAAACATTTTTTAATCGCCTCTTTTGACTGTTCAAATCTTCCAAGATTTATTAAAAGTGTTGCTTTTTCAAGATATATTGATGGAGCATCTTTATACCGTTTCAAAAATTCATCATAATAAATTAGCGCCTCGTTGTACTTTTTTGAGGTGAACAAAGTTCTTCCTGTTTCAAATCTATCAATATCTTTAACAAATTCTCTCAAATCAACCTCTTGAATTTTTCCCTCTGAAATTGTTGTACCTCCAATGTAACCCAAAGATTTAAGAGAGTTTATCTCCTCAGAAGACAAATTTAAACTTGAAACAACCTTTTCATTTCCAAAAAAATTTTTCATTAAAATATCTGCCTTTTCAAAGAATTCCTTTTCGTTTTTTAAAAGGTTGTTTTTCTCATCATTTTTTAAATAAACTTCCTTTGAATTGCCGTGTTTTATAAAAATTTTTTCATCAATTTTGACACCGTAAGCCCCACTAACCGAGAAACCCGTCAATGGAAGAAGTGTTTCCCCATAAAGAACTCTTCCTTCAGTGTTATCAAAGATCGATTTTCCATCACACTTAAAATTTATTGAAATACTCTTCAAAATAGTTGGGGTAACATCAAGAAGAGATTTTATACCCTTCACATTTCCCTTTAATTTTTTCTCGCTATCATAAATTATCAAAGGGACATTTCTTGTTTCTTTGTATAAAAGAAGCCCGTGAGTTTCTTCAATGTTATCGCCAAGTCCCTCCCCGTGGTCTCCTGTTATAACAACAATCCATTTACCTTTCACCTTTTGAAAGAGTCTATTTGTAAAATCTCCAACAATTTTATCAGCATAAGCAACCTCACCTCCATAAAGGTCATCTTTATACTTATTTTTGTATTCAAGGGGAGGATCATAAGGTCTATGAGGTTCATAAAGATGAAGCCACAAAAATAGTGGTTTTTCTTCTTTGCTTTTTACAAAATTTAAAGCCCTTTGCGCTGATTTCTCGCCATTCCTTGATGATGGAAGAAGGCTCTCATCGCCAGCAACTCCAAGCCCTTCATCGTCATAAACATCAAAACCTTTATTAAGTCCATAGACTGCTCTTAGAGGCGCTCCTGATACAACCGCTACTGTTTTATAGTTATTTTCTTTTAAAACTTGAGCAAGAGTCTTAATATCACCTTTCAATTTAAAGTGGTGGTTATCCCTGATACCGTGATTTTTGGGATATAAACCTGTAAGAATTGAAGCATGTGCTGGAGTCGTTGCTGGACAGGGAGTCTCACACTCCTTTATATAAATTCCCTCTTTTGCAAATCTGTCAATGGTTGGAGTCTCAACCTTTTTTGAACCAGAAATTGAAAGATAATCACTCCTCCAGGTATCTATGGTGATAAGAAGAATGTTTGGTTTATCAAATTTTTCCTGACAGTATTGTGCTTTTACAAAAAGAATTAAAAAAATTAAAAAGAACACTTTCTTCATTTATTACCTCAAATTTAATTTTATTCTTGTTTAAGAGATTTAGCAAATAATACAAAATAAATCAAAATTGGTTGAGCCACGAAACCTTAGAAACTATCCAACAACCTCCAACCTAAAAATTGTAGACTCTATCTAAAGCCCACTTAATCTTCAACATTTCACCTCAAATTTGTTATTCACTTTTGTTCTGGTTCTTTCTCCTTTGCCCACTTTGTATCTTCAACAGTTACGAATGAGTAGCCCTCTTTTTTTAACTCTCTTATTATATCTTTTAAAATTGTGTCCGCTCTTAATTCATCCTTCCTTTCTGAACCAAGGTGCATAAGGATGATTCCTCCATCAAGAAATCCATCTCCCTTTTTTGCCTGAGAAATTATCCTTTGAAGGATCTCTTTTGGTTGTCTGAAAAGAGAGCTTGATTCATCTGCAACCCAATCAAGTGTGTCAAGTTTTGGTGTCCAATGAATATGCCTGTAACCTCCCTCATAAGCCCATTTTAAGATTTCACTATTTTTTTCTCCAAAAGGTGCCCTCCAGTATGGCGACATATTCCTTCCTGTAACACTTTTAAATGCTTCATCAGCCCTTTTGAGTTGGTCTATGACTACTTCCTTTTTGATTCCTGTAAGAGTTGCCTGCTTTTCATTAAAAGTGTATGTCGTAAGATGGGGATGAGAATAGGTGTGATTGCCGATGATATTTCCCATTTCCAGAAGTTTTTTTACTTTTTCTGGATACCTTTTTATGTATTCCCCTGTAAGAAAAATCGTCGCTTTAACATTTTCTTTTTCTAAAACCTCTATAATGTTATCAGTTGCATTATCGTTGCTTCCCCCATCAAAGGTTAAAAGAATTTGTTTCTTTCCCTCTTTTGCCTGCTTCAAATCAAGAAAAGTAGATAAAAGAGGGTTGAAATAGGGCTCCTCTTTTATAGGAATTTCTTTAAGAGATGGTTTTGTAACAAGTTTAACAATAACTGCCTTTGAGTATGCATCGTTTCCATAGTTATCAAAATATCTAACCTGAATGATGTTTTCATCTTTTTTAAGTGGAACCTTTTCGAAGTTGAACCTTCCTTCTTCTGAAAATATTGCATCGATTTTCTCTGAATTTATATATAGACCAACGAGAGATTCTTTTGGTGCTATTCCTTCAACCTTTATCTCATTTTCTTCTATTTTAAGATTGTCTTTAGGCTCTAAAATTTCAATTTTTGAAGGAGAAGACCAGTCAATCTCTTTTACTTTTTTAACTTTTTGAAGCTGTGTCGTACCAACCAGATTCTGGTCAAAAGAGTTAAGCCATTGTCTATATAAAAAGAACGAGATAAAAAGAAGAATAATTATTGAAGGATAAAATATTAGCCTGAAAAGAAAGGGTTTCCCCTTTTTTTCAACAAAAGTTTTTATTTCCTCTTTTCTTTTTAACTTTTTAAATTCGCCGATGCACTTTTCAGAGCAAAAAATGTGGGATTCTTTTTTAATCTGACACTCGGGACAAATATACTTTTTACACTGAAAGCATCTTCTTCTTGCTTCTTTAAAGGGATGTTTATAACATTTGTGGATCTCTTTTTTTGATTTAACCATTTTTCAAATC
>DHFQ01000026.1:5941-6133 GCA_002402325.1 Candidatus Aminicenantes bacterium UBA4820 | reverse complement strand
GTCTATGTTCCCTACCATCCCTTTTCTTGTCTTTCATCTGATAGGTGATTCTCGTTTTAATGTTAAATTCTTATTGTTATTATCTTTTGATAACAACTTTTTATAGCAATGTCGGATTTTGGGATCGCCTACAATTTAGCACCAATTAATAAGCAAATTCCCTGTAGCATCATACTCGTAGCCGCACCCTAA
>DHFQ01000026.1:0-5884 GCA_002402325.1 Candidatus Aminicenantes bacterium UBA4820 | reverse complement strand
CTGCAAACGCAACATAAATGTTGCGGCTACCGCGTGAAATCAAATTGGTTGATATCCCGTAGCCGCAGGCTTTAGCCTGCGTCGTTTAATCTCCTCCCCTGAAATAGGAGGAGCATTTACCTGCGTCAAATAAAGATATAAATCAATATCGGATTTTGGGTAATTGCCGCACTCTTCCACTTTTTTGATTTTTATTTTATACTTATAGAGTATAGTTTGGAGGAAATATGGCAGAAAATGGCCTTGAAAAGACGAGGAAAAATCTTGAGGAAGAGTTAAAAAAGTTAGAATACGAATTGAGTGTGGATTTACCAAAGGAGATTGACAGGGCGAGGCAACTTGGAGACCTTTCTGAAAATGCCGAATATCAGATGGCTTTACAAAGGCAGACCTTTGTTAAAGCAAGGGTGAAACAGTTGAGGGAAAGGCTCTCCGCTTTATCAACAGTTAATCTATCCTCAATCCCGAAGGATAAGGCTGCTTATGGAAGTATTCTTAAAATTTACGACCTTGATAAGGATGAGGAGTTTGAGGTAAAACTCGTTACTCACGAAGAAGCGGATGTTTCAAAGGGGCTTTATTCTGTTCAGTCTCCTATTGGAAAATCACTATTAGGTTCAAGAGAGGGTGATGAGGTTACCGTTCAAACCCCCTCCGGGCAAAGACATTTTGAGGTGGTCTCTTTGAAGACTCTACACGATCAGGAATAGAAGTGATTTTAGTAATTCAAAGGGTAAAATCTGCCTATGTGGAGGTTGAAGGAAAGGTTGTTTCCCAAATTGGAAAGGGACTCCTTGTTCTTGTTGCTGTTAAAGAAGATGACACCGAAAGAGAAGTTGAGTGGTGCGCTGATAAAGTTTCAGTTATTAGAATTTTTGGAGATGAAGAGGCAAAGATGAACTTGAGCGTTAACGATGTTGGCGGCGAAATCCTTGCTGTTAGCCAGTTCACTTTATGCGGAGAGTTGAAAAAAGGGACAAGGCCAAGTTTTTCCAATGCAGCAAAAGCCGAAAAGGCAAAACCTCTCTTTGAATTCTTTGTCAATAAAATTAAAGAAAATGGAATCCCCGTAAAAAGTGGTGTTTTTCAAACTATGATGGATGTTGGGTTAATAAACGATGGACCTGTAACAATAATTCTTGAAAAGAAAAACAAAAACAATGACTGAAGAAATTTTACCAGAAGAGGTTGATACTTTTCTAAATTATCTTCTTGTGGAAAGAGGGCTTGCAAACAATTCAATTTTATCTTATAAAAACGATTTAAAAGATATATTTTTTTCAATAAAGAAAACTCCGAAGGAACTTAAAAGGGATGACATAAGAGAGTATCTTTCACTTCAAAAAAAATTTGGAAGGGGTGTTGCCACCGTTTCAAGAAGAATAGTAACTTTAAGAAACTTTTACCGTTTTTTGCTCCTTGAAAAAATTGTTGAGATTGATCCAACTGAAAATATCGAGACTCCAAAAACTATAAAATCTCTTCCCTCTTATTTGACGGAGGAAGAGGTTGAACTTCTTTTAAATGCACCTGATACTAAAAAAGTTTTAGGAATAAGAGACAAGGCTATGCTTGAAGTTTTATATGCAACGGGAATGAGGGTTTCTGAACTTGTTTCTCTAAGTAAAAAGAATCTTAATGAAGCGATGGGATTTTTCCTTGTTATGGGAAAAGGATCAAAGGAGAGGATCGTTCCAGTCGGTGAAATTGCCCTTGATTGGATTAAAAACTATCTTGAAACCTCAAGGCCCAAAATTCTAAAAGGTAAAGAATGCGATGCTCTTTTTGTTACTTCAAGGGGAAGAGCAATGACGAGGCAAAATGTGTGGATACTTTTAACATCTTATGCAAGAAGTGCTGGAATAACAAAGCACCTTTCGCCCCACACATTGAGGCACTCCTTTGCGACTCACCTTTTGAAAAACGGGACCGACCTTCGTTCTTTGCAGTTGCTTTTAGGCCATTCTGATATTTCAACTACACAAATCTACACTCACATAGAACAGGAAAGACTCAAAGAGGTCTACAAAAAATACCATCCGAGAGCATAAAGTAAGGCACTTACTTTAATAGAAAGATAGAAATCAAGAAAATTTCTTCTCATTTTTCCTGAAAGAGGAGGATGCCTGTTCTCCTCAAATGAAAAATATTAGAGATTAAAAATGGAGGAAAATATTCAGGAATTTTTTGAAAATAAAGCTGTTTTTGGGATAAAGGAGGTTTAATGTTTGAAATAGCAATTTTTGCGGCGGGTTGTTTTTGGGGGGTTGAATTTTCTTTTCAAAATGTTCCTGGAGTAATTTCAACAGAGGTTGGCTATACAGGTGGAAAAACCGAAAATCCTGTATACAGGGAAGTTTGTTCAGGAGATACAGGACATTGCGAGGCTGTGAAGGTAACTTTCAATCCATCAGAGGTTTCCTATAAAGACCTTCTGGAAATATTTTTTGAAATTCACGACCCAACATCTATTAATCGACAGGGTTTTGATGTTGGAGAACAGTATCGTTCGGCTATCTTTTGCACAACGGCAAAGCAGTTAAAAATTGCAACTAAATTTAAGGAAGAACTTGAAAAGTCAGGCAAGTATAAAAAGAAAATTGCAACCCGGATTGAAATGGCGAAGCCCTTTTACCGTGCGGAAGAGTACCATCAGAAGTATTATCAGAAAAATGGGAAAGTGGGGTGCGGTATTCCTACAAAGAGTAAAAATAAAATCAAAAACGAAAAGAATCTTTCCCATATTTCTTACAGGGTTACTAAGTTAAAAGAGACTGAGCCACCATTCACCGGCAAATATTACAATTTCTTTGAAAAAGGTATTTATAGGTGTGTAGTCTGTGGTGCACCACTTTTTTCGTCAGAGGCGAAGTATGATTCAAAAAGCGGTTGGCCAAGTTTTTATGACTCAATTCAAGAGATTAAAAAGGAGACCGACTATTCGCATGGAATGGTAAGGACTGAAATAACCTGTAAGAATTGTGGTGCTCACCTTGGGCATCTTTTCAACGATGGACCAGAACCTACTGGCTTGAGATACTGCGTAAACTCAGCCTCGCTACAATTTGAAAAAAAGGACTAATAAAACCTCATTCCAATTCTTTCAAAGGAAACCTTCAGACAATCCTCTTTTAAGGCGTAGGCTTTATTATATATTTCTTCACATCTTTTTTGCATCGCTCCTATGTATTCCTCATCGGAAATACCACCGAGGTTTATAATTACATTAAATAGTGCCCCGGTAACCGCAGAAAACGCCATAAGCGCTCCAACCGCCCCATCGCTTTGAGAATTTTTGTTGCCCTTTTCACAAACTGGAACCAAAATTTCCAGAGATTTTAAGGAAAGTTCAGCAGTCTTAAGCGGAACTGCAATAGCCTTTTTCAAACCCTCTTCCATTTTCTCTTTTCTGTAACTTTTTTCTTCAGGGGTATCCTTTGGAAGCCTTAAAGCATCCATATATTCTGAAAAGGCACGGCTGTCCTCATCAACTTGAAGTAAGAGTTCATCCTTTAGTTCCTGTGCCTTTTTTGCAACCTCTTCCATTTCGGAGGAGTACTTTTCATAACCGCTTTTTGAAAAGGTGAGGTTTGCAACCATTGATGAAAGGGCGGCACCAAGCGCTCCAGCAAGTGCAGAGACAGACCCTCCCCCTGGTGCGGGAGTTTCTCTTGAAACCTCATCTGTAAAATCTTTTGAATTTAATGAAATTAAATCCTTATCCGAAGGCTTGAAATAACCAATAACCTTATCTTCAATTTTGAAAGGGGCAACATCCCTTAATCCCAAACTTTGAATTGCACATTCTAAAATGTCCTCAATCGGGATTCCCTTTGACCTTCTCTGTTTTTCAAGGTAATACTCTCCTGCCATTTTCAAAGATTCAAGGGGAATAAGCCCAACAATCTCGCTTCCCGTAACAACAATTCCCCTTTCCATCGCAAGTTCCTTTGCTTTTTCATAAACTATGTGTGGTGGCGTTACCTTGTAGTTTGTAAGGTTAATGGATATTTGAGCCCTTTTGTATTCGGGGATTTCCCATCCAATTGCTTTGACAAACTTGAAAAGTCCCGGCTTTTTTACAGACTCCCCTTCAAGTTCATCGGGATCAATGTCATTCAACCTATAAAGTTCCCTTCCATCGTATTGGTGCACATTTTCAATATGCTCAAAAAGTTTCTCCTTGTTTTCAGAGTAAAATTCACAACTTCCACAATAAAACTTATCCTTCTCGTGTTTGAGCAACTTCCCTTTAAAATAAAAAGGCTTGATATCGCCCGTTCTTACACTTCTACCCTTTTCCCGTAATTCAAAGGCAATGTCTGTGGCATAATCCTTTGAAAGTGTGTTTAAATCTACGTTATAAGCGATTAAAAACTCCCTTGCCCCGATTATCGTTGCACCGCTTTTTGGATTAAAAACAGGTTCTCCAAAGTCAGGTTTCCAATTTGGATCCTTTAATTTTTCTGGAAGCCCTTCATACTCTCCCTTTCTTATGTTCGCAAGGTTTCTTCTCTCCTCTTTTGTTGCGGCGTACTCATAAAGATAGACGGGAATTTTTAACTCCTCTGAAACTCTTTTTCCTACCCTCTTTGCAATCTCAACACACTCCTCCATCGTTACATTAAAAACGGGAATGAATGGGCAAACATCGGTTGCTCCCATTCTTGGATGAGCACCCTTATGCTTCGTCATATCAATAAGTTCAGAAGCCTTCTTTATTGCAAGAAAGGCTGCCTCTTCAACCTTTTCTACATCTCCAAAAAAGGTCATAACAGTTCTATTTGTCTCTTTTCCCGGGTCAATATCTTTAAGTTCAACCCCTTCAACTGATTCAATCGCCTTTGCTATCTCTTCAATAATTTTCCTGTCTCTACCTTCAGAAAAGTTAGGGACGCACTCAACAATTTTCTTCATAATCTACCCCTTTCTTTTTCTTTTTCCTTTCTTTCAAATATTCAACGACACCCGGGATAAAAGAGATAGCAATCACAAGAATTATTACTATGTGAAGATGCTTATCAACCCCCGGGATGATTCCAAGAAAATACCCCGCAGCAATCATTAAAACAACCCAGCCAATCCCTCCAAAGATGTTATAAGAGAGAAATCTTCCATACTGCATTTTCCCAACACCCGCTACAACAGGGGCGAATGTTCTAAAAATCGGAAGAAATCTTGCGAGGACAATCGTTTTTCCTCCATATTTTTCATAAAATCTGTGGGCACGATTTAAATTTTCTGGATCAAATAAAAGGGATTTAGGCTTTTTGAAAATTAAAGGACCTGTCCTGAAGCCTATTGAATAGCCAACGCTATCTCCTATAATTGCAGATAATGATAAAAGAATGATCAACCACATTGGGCTCAATAACCCCTGTGCGGCAAGAATTCCTGCAGTAACAAGCAAAGAATCACCTGGAAGAAAGAAGCCAATTAGAAGCCCCGTTTCTGAAAAGACAATAGCCATCAAGGCGGGATAACTTCCGTAAATGACCAATTCCTTCAACTTCTCCGCATCATAAAGATATTTGAGCCACTCTTTAAGGGTTTCCAATAATCCTCCAAAAGTAGAAGTATAACCTTTTATTGAGAGAGATAAAAGTCCTCCTGCTGTCCCAAAATCCGACATTGATTTTGGGTAGGGTGGTGAAAGAGGGTTTCAGGCTTTATTTTTTGATGAAATTGTTAGACCTAAAATTAAATTACCATTTTTACTTCATATTTGGCTAAATTATGCCTCCTTTCTTGAATAAAGGTGATTTTTGAAAGACACCTCTCCTTATACATTAGTGGAGATTCTTTAAGGGCTACAGCAATGAAGAAATGTTCAGAATGACAATTTTAAATTTGAAATGTTCAACAAGGAAGATTCCTCAAGGGA
>DHFQ01000024.1 GCA_002402325.1 Candidatus Aminicenantes bacterium UBA4820 | reverse complement strand
AAAAAGATAAACTACTTTAATATATTGTTATAAAATTTCTATAATAAAAAAAATACTAACACCCTTAAAGTAATTCTTTTCCATCATTTGCCATTTTTGTAAAAATATAGTAGAGTTGAGGCTAATTTAGTTTTCTTTTGGAGGTAAATTATGAATAAGACAAAACATTTTATTGAACTTGATGAAACCTATTGTGCACACAATTATCATCCGCTTCCGGTTGTCATTGAAAAGGCGGAAGGTGTATGGGTCTATGATGTTGAAGGAAAGAAGTATCTTGATTGTCTCTCTGCGTATTCTGCCGTTAATCAGGGACATAGACATCCAAAGATTGTAAAGGCTTTGAAAGATCAGGCAGACAGAGTAACCCTGACATCAAGGGCTTTCCACAACGATAGGATGGGCGAATGGCTGAAACTCCTTTGCGAAACAACAGGTTATGAAAAGGCTTTGCCCATGAACAGCGGTGCCGAAGCGGTTGAAACTGCGATTAAAACAGCAAGAAAATGGGGAAAGTATGTTAAAAAGGTAAAAGAGGGAAAGCAGGAAATCATCGTTTGCGAGCAGAATTTTCACGGAAGAACAACTACAATAATTGGCTTTTCTTCAGACTTTCAGACAAGAGATGGTTTTGAACCCTTCACGCCCGGATTTATTAAGATTCCCTACAACGACATCTCAGCACTTGAAAAAGCAATAACTCCAGACACTGTAGGCTTTTTGGTGGAACCTATTCAGGGAGAGGCTGGCGTAGTTGTCCCTGACGATGGTTATATTAAAAAGGCATACGATATCTGCAAAAAGAATAATGTTTTATTCATTGCAGATGAGGTTCAGACCGGATTTTGCAGGACGGGAAAATGGTTTGCCTGTGATTGGGAAGGTGTGAAGCCCGACATTATGATTCTTGGAAAAGCACTTGGAGGCGGAATGTATCCTGTCTCTGCTATTGTATGCAACAATGACATAATGTCCGTTTATAAGCCGGGTGATCACGGCTCAACATTCGGAGGAAATCCTCTCGCTGCAGCAGTTTCAATCGCAGCGATTGAAGTTTTAAGGGATGAAAATCTTGTCGGAAGAGCGGAAACTTTAGGGAAAAGATTCAGAGAGGGTTTAAGAAATCTTAAAAACGAAAAGATTGAACTTGTTAGAGGAAAGGGACTTTTAATAGGGGTCGTCATTAAAAAGGAGTTTGGGGTTGCAAGAGACTACTGTATGAAACTTATGGAGAACGGTATTCTTGCAAAAGATACACACGAACAGGTTATCAGATTTGCTCCAGCTCTTGTAATCAAAGAAGAAGAGGTTGATTGGGCAATTGAAAAAATAGGAAAATCTCTTTCGTAACAAATTATTCTACGGGGCGGAAATTTCCGCCCCCTTTTTTATGAAAAATATTTTTGAAACAAAGAGTGCAGCAATATTTTTTTTAACCTTAACCACCGCTATATGGGGGTGGAGTTTTGTTATAGTAAAAGATTCCATTCAACACTACCCTGTTTTTTCATTTCTATCTTTAAGATTTCTTTTAGGGGCATTATCTCTTCTCCCCTTTGTAATTTTAAAAAGATCAAAATTTGACAGGAAATTGATCTTCTCAGGAATGTTTCTTGGTTTTCTCCTCTATTCGGGATATTCTTTTCAAACGGTTGGGCTTCTCTACACAACTCCTGCCCATTCTGGCTTTATTACCGGGTTATTCGTGGTTTTTACTCCACTTCTTGAAACAATTATTTTGAGGAGAAGACCTTCATTTATAATAGTTGTTTCACTCATCCTTTCAACTGTGGGGCTTTTTTTAATTTCATATCAACCTCAAGTAAAAGGAATAAATTTTGGTGATTTTCTTAGTCTGATTTGTGCGATAATTTACTCATTTCACCTCGTTTTTCTTGACAGATATTCAAAAAAATTTGATGTATTAAATCTCGCTTTCCTCCAAATTGCTTCAGTTTCATTTTATTCTTTCATCACACTTTTTATTTTGAAATCTAAAGTGTATCCCCTTTCTTCAGGTGCAATCAAAGGAATTATTTTAACGGGGTTACTTGCAACAGCTCTCTGCTATTTGCTTCAAACAAAATATCAAAGGATAACAACCGCAACACAAGCGGCAATAATTTTTACAATGGAACCACTTTTTGCAGGAATTTTCTCTTATTTGCTATGGAATGAAATCTTTTCTTTTTACTCTATTACTGGAGGAATGTTGATTCTGACTGCGATGGTAATATCTCAAACAAAATTTTCCCTTGAAAATAAAAGATATATTAAGAGGGTTGACTAAGGAAAAATATTGATGTATAATTTCTTTCTATGAGCCCTTTTTAAGGGTAGAATTATTGGGATGCTTTAATAAAGAAGGGATTTAAAATAAATCCCAAGGTAATATGGAGGCTTTTGATGTTGAATAAGAAGGGACAAGCAGTTAAACTTAAAGCAAGATTTATTACCATACTGTTTATTATGTCTTTGGTTGTTTCATTAACAGGGTGTGCTTCGTTTAATGAACACCTTGCAATGAAAGATGCGGCGTCTTTTTACAAACAGGGAAAATGGGAAGATGCAGCCAAAAAATATGAAGAAGCCCTTTCTATCAATCCTTACAGACCTATCAATTATAAATATCTTGGATTCTGTTACTGGAATATGATCGAACCTGGATCAACAGCGGAAAAAGATATGACAGCCACAAGAAAGGCATTAGACGCTTTCCAAAAATATTTACAACTCGTTGGAAAGGATGATCAGATTCAGGATTACATTATTAATTTGTATATAAATCAAAACCTTCTTGATGAAGGAGTGAGGTTTTATGAATCCCTTTTAAAAGACAATCCAACAGATACAAGAATTTTGTTCACCTTAAGCCAGATGTATGGGAAAATGGGGAACTTCGAAAAATCTCTTGAATATTCTCTAAAGAAAGCAGACCTTACCCCCAACGATCCCGCAGGTTATGTATATATCGCTGCACTTTGCTGGCAAAGGTCTTACAACAGGCAGGATCCAATTCCTGAACGAGAAAAAATAGTAAATATGGGTCTACCGAATATCGACAAAGCAATAAACCTTGACCCAAAAAATTCAGGAGCTTATGTTTATAAAGGACTCTTACTTCGTCAACTTTCTGAGATCAGCAAATTAAAGGCTGAGGAGGAGAAAGACAAGAGGAAAAAGAAAGAACTACTTGCCCTTGCTGATGACTATCTTAAAAAGGCTAATGAAGTAAGAGATATTGCTATAAAGTTGAAAAAGGAAGAAAGAGAAAAATCAGAAGCCAGTAGTTAGGCTTCTAATTGAAGAATAAAGAGGTGAAAAATGTTTGAGTCTCTTGTTGAAACGAAAAAAGAGAGACAGGTAAAAAGGATGCTTTACACATTCCCTATTGCCGTTCTATTCCATGTTGTCGTTCTTGCCGTTATCATCATCTGGAACATTTACGCCGTAGATGTGCTCGAATCACCAATGATTATGGTCTCAGTTTTCCAATCCGCTGCACCTCCCCCACCCCCTCCACCACCTCCACCCCCGCCAAGGCCTGCAGCTGTTCAACAAACAAAAGTGGAGGCACCAGCACCTATTGATCCTGAAAAACTCGTTACTCCAACGGTTGTCCCTGATAAAATCCCTCCAGCTGCACCTACAGCAGGCGGAGCAGGTGATTATGGAGTTGAAGGCGGAGTAGAAGGTGGAGTTGAAGGCGGAGTTTTGGGAGGAATATTAGGCGGTCCTACACAACAAGTTGAAAGAAAAGTACTTCAAATTGGAGCGGTCAAACCTCCAAAACTTATACAAGATGTTAAGCCTGAATATCCCCCTGCAGCACTTGCGATGGGACTTTCTGGAAAGGTTGTTGTCGAAGTAATAATCAATGAAGAGGGAAGAGTTGAAAATGCAAGAATTTTGCAATCAAACAACCCTATTTTCAACGAGGCTGCACTTTCTGCTGCAAGAAAATGGAAATTTTCTCCTCCAACAGACGAAAAAGGGCAAAAAGTTGCAGTTTATTTCATTAGAACAATTAGTTTCCAATCTTCGAATAGGTAAGTAAATGGTAATAAATTTTTTGACTGAAATAGAAAGGAGTTAAAACAATGGATCTAACCCTAATGGGACTTTGGAGCAAAATGGGTATTTTGGCAAAGATGGTTGTATTTCTTCTTTTGATTATGTCCCTGCTTTCTCTATGGGCATTTATTGATAGGTTGATACTCTTCCTATCAGCAAAAAAGCAATCCTTAGCCTTTATTTCGAAAGTATCACCTTTGATTAGAGACAACCGTCTTGAGGATGTCGTAAAGGTTGCAAAAAGTTACAAAAACAGCCATATTGCAAAGGTTTTTTCTGCTGGCATTCTTGAATTTCAGGCAGCAGCGGAAGGAAACACAAATTACGATGTGATAGAGGCTGCTAAAAGGGCAATTGAAAGGGCAACCGTTAAAACATCAACAGAAATGAAAAGATGGCTAAGCCTTCTTGCATCTGTTGGTTCAACGGCACCTTTCGTTGGACTATTCGGAACCGTCATAGGAATCATCAATGCATTCCACGGAATTTCTATGGAAGGTTCAGGCGGTATTGGCGCTGTTGCAGGCGGTATCGCTGAGGCACTTATCACAACCGCTTTTGGTATTGGAGTCGCTGTCCTTGCGGTCTGGTTCTTCAACTACTTCATCAACAAAGCAGACCTCTTTGAAATTGAAATGAAAAACTCCTCATCCGAATTGGTTGACCATTTTATTAAGATTTCCGGTGCGGGAGAATAACGGAGGCACAAAATGGCTATGGATGTCGGTGGCGCTGACAAAGTAAATAGCGAAATAAACATTACGCCATTCTGCGATGTCGTTTTAGTTCTTCTCATCATCTTTATGGTTGTTACACCGATGTTACAGAAAGGCGTGCCGGTGAACCTACCTACTTCACGAAACCCTGAAGTTCAGCCTGACGCGGACAAAGAAAGCAGTATCATCATTGCGGTTCCTGTTGAAGGAAAATACTACCTGGTAGGAAAGGAACCAATTCCCTTTGAGGCATTAAGAGAAAACCTTGCTGAAAATTATCAGAGAAACTCATCAAAGCCTGTTTTTATTAAGGCGGGGAGAAACCTTCCTTTTTCAGAGGTAAAAAAAGTTCTCAAGGCTGTTCAGGATACAGGTTTTAAGAAGGTTGCACTTTTGAGTCAGCATGTTGATGAAAAAGGGAATATTATAGCCGGAAATCCTGCATCCGAAATGAAGAAGTAAAAGGAGAGACCAAAATGGCTATGGATATGGGTGTTTCAAAAGCAAAATCTACTATAAACATCACACCTTTAATAGATGTTTTACTCGTTCTCCTTATTATCTTTATGGTTATCACACCAATCCTTCAAAAAGGTTTCGATACTCAGGTTCCGCAAAAGGCACAATCGCAATCCTCGGGCCCCACAAATGTTATCGTTCTTCAAATTGATGCAAATGGGGGTTTATCAATTAACAAAAAGAGTGTTACTTTTAACGACCTGGGAGACGAACTCAACGCAATTTATTCAACAAGACCCGACAAAGTCCTTTTTGTTGATGGAGACGACAAAGTAAGATATGAGGATGTAATAAAGGCAGTGGACATTGCAAAGTCCCAGGGGAAGGTTGAAACCATTGGTTTTGTTTTGAACTGATAATGAAATAAAATGAAAAGGGGGTTCTTTTGCAAAAGAACCCTCTTTTATAATATAATTATTATGTTATGAAGAAAAAGGGGCTTAAACCCTTTTTTTTGTTATTGTGTTTTTGCGAAAGGAGGAAACGATGAGTCCGACATGGTCTTTGATTTTGTTCACGCTTGGTTTCAGCATTTTTGGGCTTCTTGGGGCGCTCTACTTTGCAAGATGGGTTTTAAGGAAAGATACAGGCTCTCCTGAAATGAGGAAAATCTCTGATGCGATAAGGGAGGGGGCGGAGGCATTTTTAAGAAGACAGAATACAACAATTTTAATTTTAGCACTCGCTTGTGCAGTATTGATTTTTGTCGGATATGGTTTCATAAGACAACATAAGACTTTTGACCCTGTTGACACTTCACTAAAACTTGCAATGTGGATAACGATTTCTTTCATTTTTGGTGCGATCTGCTCTGTCATTGCAGGTTATATCGGAATGTGGGTTTCAATTAGAAGCAACATTAGAACTGCATCGGCAGCTTTAAAAAGTTTAAACGATGCTTTGAGAATCGCTTTAAGAGGTGGTGCTGTTTCAGGGCTTTTAGTCGTTGCAATGAGTTTATTAGGAGTTGCGGGACTTTTTGCGGTAGTCTATGCAGTTGGCGGAGTCGAAGAAACAAGGATTCCCCTTTTAATAGTTGGATACGGTTTTGGAGCATCATTCGTGGCACTCTTCGCCCAACTCGGAGGGGGAATTTATACAAAGGCTGCTGATGTTGGGGCTGATCTGGTTGGTAAAGTAGAGGCTGGAATTCCTGAAGATGATCCAAGAAACCCCGCCGTTGTAGCAGACCTCGTTGGAGATAATGTTGGAGACTGTGCCGGGCGTGGTGCGGATTTGTTTGAATCAACCGCGGCTGAAAATATTGGAGCGATGATTCTGGGTGCAACTCTTGCTTCCCATTCAGATAAAATGGGAATCACTTTCTCAATGGGAATAGTTGGTGTGATGATGTTTCCACTCGTTGCAAGAGCTTTGGGAATACTTGCCTCAATAATTGGAATTTTGTTTGTGAAATTGGATAAAGAAGAAAAGATGGATGCTATGCAGGCACTAAACCGTGGCTATTATGTTGCTGTCATCCTTGCTATGATCTTCTTTGGCCTTGCAACAAGATGGCTTTTATATTCACCTAATGCACCAAACGCATATATAAATTTCTTTATCTGCGGAATAATAGGTGTTTTAACATCAGTTGCTTTTGTCTATATCACCCAATATTACACCGAATACAGGTATAGACCCGTTAAATCTATTGCAAATGCCTCGACTACAGGTCCAGCAACAAATATCATAACGGGAGTTTCTGTTGGTATGGAATGCGTCTGGATGCCAACTCTTGTTATGGGTGCTGCTCTTCTTTCTTCTTACTATCTGGGAGAAACAAGCGGGCTTCCTTCGGCAGGACTTTTTGGAACAGCCGTAGCAACGATGGGAATGCTTGCGACTGCCGCATTTATCCTCGCAATGGATACCTTTGGACCAATTACCGATAATGCAGGCGGTATAGTTGAAATGTCAAGACAACCAGAAAATGTTAGAACTAAAACTGACCGCCTTGATGCTGTTGGGAATACAACCAAAGCACTTACAAAAGGATATGCCATTGGTTCTGCTGGTCTTGCCGCATTTTTACTTTTTCAAGCCTATATGGATGAGGTAAAGAACTATGCAGGGCTTGGTGAGGAACATGTTTTTACAGTAAATTTCGCAAAACCTGTTGTTTTTGTTGGTGGTTTTATCGGTGCGATGCTCGTGTTTTTGTTTTCTGCTCTTGCAATCAGGGCTGTGGGAAAGGCTGCACAATCAATAATTGAAGAGGTGAGACGGCAATATTCCAAACTCCCAAGGGAGAATGACATAATTCAATTTCCTGAAGATTTTAAACCCGATTATGGCTCCTGTGTTGATATTGTAACAAAATCCGCCCTTAAAAAGATGGTCTTACCAGGAATACTTCCCGTCTTGACTCCCCTTGTGGTCGGAATACTTTTTAAAATTTTTATAACCGAAAACGATAAACTCATTTCTGCGGAATCGGTTGCTTCACTCTTAATGGTTGGAACAATCACAGGAATACTTATGGCTTTATTTTTGAACAATGGCGGAGGAGCGTGGGACAACGCTAAAAAATATATTGAAACAGGAGAACTTGGTGGAAAGTATTTGATAACGCCGGATGGAAAAAAGATCAAAAACCCAACTCACGCAGCAGCAGTCGTGGGTGATACAGTAGGAGATCCATTTAAGGATACTGCTGGCCCATCAATACATGTTTTGGTCAAACTGCTTTCAACAATAACGCTTGTCCTTGCTCCACTCTTTCTGTAAAGTGAGGGGGACTTTAAGTCCCCCTTTTTCTTATGAAAAAGGCTTTTATTTTTATAATTCTGTTCGTTTCTTTTGCAATTTCAAGTAATTCTAACCCATTTGATTTTTTTCTTTTTCAAAAGAAATTCAACTTTGGCAAACTCTATTATGATGTCGGGGCTATGACGCCTTCGCTATATGCTAAATCTGCAATCGTTGGTGAAATAGCAAATGGAAGAATTTTTATTTCAAAAAATGAAAAAGAGACCCTTCCAATCGCCTCTCTAACAAAACTTTTGACCGCGTTAACAATTCTAAATGGCAAGCAGGACCTTGATGAACTTCTTGAAATTACAGATGAGGATATTGATACAGTAAAGAATTCAACATCTCACATCCCAACAGGGACATTCTTGACAAGGGGTGAACTTTTAAACCTCGCTCTAATGTCATCTGAAAATAGATGTGCTTTGTGTCTTGCAAGAAATTACAAGGGAGGTTTTTATTTTTTCACAAGAGATATGAATCGGATTGCCCAATCGATTGGCGCAAATAATAGTTATTTTGTTGATCCTTGCGGGCTTGCACCTTTGAATGTCTCAACCGCTCTCGATTTATTTGAAATTGGAAGACAAGCCTATTCTGAGGATTTGATCAGGGATTTTACAACAAGAGATGATATACTTTTTGAATCGAAAGGAAAGAAATTTAAAAGATATTTTGGAAACACAAATGATATCGTTATAAGAAAAGATTGGATCGTTAAAATGAGTAAAACAGGATATACTCTTGAGGCTTCAAGATGTCTGATACTCGCCTTTGAAGTTAAAGGTGTTGATTATCTTCTTGTTCTTTTAGGGGAAAATTCTCTATGGCAGAGAGATAAAGACGCAGAGACAATCAAAAAATGGATTGAGGATGTGATTAGGGCTCAACACTAAAATTGTTCGTTAATTATGAATAACTTTCTTGTCTCCAATCGCTTATTAGCGTTATCTTTTAACTATAAGAAGTTGTTGAAATGTCGGATTTTAGGGCTCATCTTAAGTGTATCTTTTTTAATGAATGTGTGTTCCCTTTTTGATACACCTTTAACTTTTTTTATTAGAAATACAAACGCCTTATTTTATAGTCTCAAAATGGGTGTTAGGTCAAAAAATTTTCCTGTAATTAAAAAAAGTTGTAAAATTACATCTTTAGGGGGAAAGATGAAGAAGTTTTTTTCAATTTTGTTGGTTTTATCTATTTTGACTCTTTGTTCCTGCGGAAAAAAGGGAGACCCTTACCCGAAAAAGAGTCCTTATGATCAGATTCAGAAGCAGGATAAGGTTGATAAAGATGCTAAAACAAAATGAATTTTACAAAATGTCGGGCGCCGGAAATGACTTCGTAGTGGTTGACAATAGAAATGGTTTATACAACTCTTTTGATTTTAGTCATCTTGCAAGACTGGTTTGCCAGAGAAGGTTTGGAGTTGGTGCGGATGGAATGATTTTTATTGAAAATTCCAAAAAGGCTAATATCAAAGCAAGAATTTTTAACAGTGATGGTAGCGAGGCTGAATTTTGTGGGAATGGGCTTCGGTGCTCAGCGCGTTTTGCTTTACTGAAGGTTATTGCGGGGAGAAGGATGACAATCGAAATAATGAATCAAGTAGTAGATGCTGAAGTCCTTCTTGATGGAAATGTTCTGCTTGAGTTTCAGATTATAAATAATAAACCTAACTTGAAAGAACTATACCTTCAAGGGAAGAAAATTAAAGGCTATTTTTTAAAGGTTGGAGTTCCCCATTTTATCGTCTTTGTTAAGGAAATTGAGAAGGCTCCAGTTTTATCTCTTGGTTCAATTTTAAGAAGGCATCCCGATTTCGGCAAAGAAGGAACAAATGTTCATTTTATTGAATTAAAAGATGAACAACCTTTTAAATACAGAACTTTTGAAAGAGGAGTAGAGGGAGAAACGCTTGCCTGCGGTTCGGGTGCTGTGGCGATTGCAATTCTTTTAAAATTTACATTTAATAAGCCTTCCCCACTCAAACTATTGACGAGGTCGAACAAAATTTTAGAGGTAAATATAAAGAAGGATAGATTTCAGAGTTTGCAAATTTCATTAATAGGTGATGCTTTTTTTGTTTATAAGGGTAATTTTTCAGATGAATTTTTGCAAGGTGGTTATAAATGAAAAGGGACAAACAAAAAAAAAAGCAAAGATATGGTTTTTTTCATCCCCTTTTTGTTAAGTTATATTTCAAGAATGATGACACTTGAAGAAGATGATATAATTGCCACGGGAACACCGGAGGGGGTAGGCAAACTTAAGCATGGAGATCTTGTTGAGGTTGAAGTTTCTTCCATTTTGTTGCAAAATATTGTTGTTTGAAGGAGAGTTTTGATGAATAGGGAGAGAGAAAAAAGAGGGCAAATTTTAAATGGGCTTGAAACCATCATCCAATATGGAAGAGAACCTATTTTTATCTTTGAAGCAACGGGAAATATTTTAGGGGAAAATGAATATTTCAAAAAACTACCAGAGAAAACGAAAAAGTTACTTCTTGACAAAAATGGAAATTTAAAAAATTCAATAATTGAATCGCTGAAAACGGGAATAAAATCAATATGGTTAAAAGATAGCACAGGCTCTACTTTTTTGCACACGATAACCTTCCGTAATTTTTTAAAGGACAATTCACTTGCATTAGGTTTAATATCAAAAGACTCTCAAGATTGCATGAATGAATCGACAATGGATAGAAAAGAGATGTTTAGATTGATAACTCACGAACTCAAATCACCACTTTCAAATATTTTGATTACACTTGAGTATATCCTTCTTAGAAAAAATAAAATTGATTTTAATGAAATTGTTGATAAAATCAGATCAATTTTAAAGCAGGTTATTTCGTTAAATAGCTTTATTGACAACTATCTTGATATGGAAAAATTGAATGCAGGATTCATTGAGCCCTGTTTTGATGTTTTTGATCTAAAAGAGATGATAAATGAAATTCAAGATAGTGTTGAACCAATTATCAAAAGTAAAGGACTTGATTTTATAATTTCAACCAAAAATATCCCTGATAAAATGAAAAACGATGAGGAGATGATTAAAAGAATTGTTTTAAATTTCCTTAACAATGCGACGAAATTTACAAAGGAAGGCTTTGTAAAATTGGAAGTGTCACAAGGAAAAAATTCAATACGATTCATAGTGGAAGACAGCGGTATGGGGATTGAAAAGAAAGATTTAAAAGATATTTTTGAACCGTTCAAAAGAATAAAAGAGGAAGGCAAAAAGAGTGAAGGATTCGGACTGGGACTTAATATCGCGAATAAATTTGCAAAGATGCTCAAAGGAAAAATAAGCGTAAAATCAAAGGTTGGAAAAGGTTCTAAATTCACTCTCAATCTGCCGTTAAGATGACAAAATCAAAAAGGTATGTTGAAATAAGAAAGGTGAAAGATGAGGGGAGATTTTTGCATCACAATTTGCTTTCAGTCTCACACCTCAATTCTCCGCAAAAAGAAAAATACCCTTACGAAGTAATTAGAAGAAATGGAGAAGATTCTGTTGCGGTTGCTATCTACACTAAAATTCAAGGCGAAATTTATGTTGGCTTAAAAAGGGTTGTAAGAATTGCTGTTCTTGCAAGAAAATTAAAAAACAAACCAATCGTGTGCGATTTGAAAGAGAGCCTTCTTCTTGAAGTGGTTGCTGGAAGTATTGAAGAACATGAAAGAAGCAGAAAGAGTCGTGCGAGAGAAGAAGTTCTTGAAGAGGCTGGATTTTTGGTGAAAACAAGCAAGGTATTTTCACTTGGAAAACCTTTCTTTACATCTCCCGGTCAATCTACAGAAAAAATTTATCCTTTTGCGGTTTATGTTGACATAAAATCAAAAATGGAAGAAATTGGTGATGGTTCTATGGTTGAAAAGGAGAGTGAAAAGGTTAAATTTTATCCCTTTAAAAAAATTGTCCCGATGATAAAAAGGGGCTTAATAGAAGATGCAAAGACAGAAGTCATTCTTTTAAGGCTATTTTTTAAACTCAATTTATTATAAAATTAAATTTTTGTGAATAAATTCTTTCAATTTATGTTTAAATTAGTCTGGAGGACTTAATTGGAAAATAGAGTTTGCAAGATTTTAGGAATTAAATATCCCATCTTACAGGGAGGAATGACCTGGGTTTCAGAGCCAAAATTGGCTTCATCTGTCTCCAACGCTGGTGGGCTTGGTACTCTTGCAGCCGGAAATGTAAAGGGAGATTTTCTTCTTGAGGAGATTAGAGAGATAAGAGGTTTGACGGACAAACCTTTTGCTGTTAATTTGATTTTACTTTCTCCAAATTTTAATGAATGTCTTGATGTGGTGATAAAAGAGAAAGTCCCCGTTGTTACATTTGGAGGAGGAAATTCCTCTCCCTACATTTCACAATTAAAAAAGACAAACACCATAGTTGTTCCTTTGACAAACTCAGTCGCTCTTGCAAAAAGGCTTGAGCGGTCTGGTGCAGACGCAATAATTGCCGAAGGACAGGAGTCGGGAGGACACATTGGCGATACATCCACAATGCCGCTTATACCTCAGATGGTCGATGCTATTAAAGTACCTGTAATCGCTGCGGGTGGCATAGGAGATGGAAGAGGAATGGCTGCGGCATTCGCCCTTGGAGCAGAGGGGATACAAATTGGGACAGCACTCGTCGTTGCAGATGAATCAAGGGCTCATCCAAATTATAAAAACGCAATTCTAAAAGCAACTGATAGAGACACAGCGGTTACAGGAAGAAGCATAAATAAGCCGGTAAGGGCGCTTAAAAATATGCTTACTTTGGAGTTTAGAAAACTTGAGTCAAGCAACACTGATTGGCGGGAAATAGAAAATCTTGCAATAGGACGGCTAAGAAAGGCTGTGATTGAAGGCGATATAATAAGAGGTTCAGTTATGATGGGTGAAGTCGCAGGATTAATTAAAAAAGGAGGATCAACAAAGGAAATTATTACAAGAATAGTTAATGAGTTCAATAAGACAGTAGAAAAATTATCCACCTTACATTTTGAGGTTGAATAGTGAAATGAGCGAACCTTCTTTTGCTCCATCATATCTTGCTCTTCTTGAAAATGGCGAACTTGAAAAAAGAGTCAAAATATTGAATGAGATGCTTAAAGAGTGTAATATATGCCCACGAAAATGCAAAGCAAACAGATTAAATAACGAGTCTGGCTGTTGCAGAACAGGCAAAAATGCGATGGTCGCATCTTATTGCGTTCATAGAGGAGAAGAACCCCCAATAAGCGGAACAACAGGATCTGGAACAATCTTTTTTGCTATGTGCAACCTCGCCTGTATCTATTGCCAGAACTATGAAATATCTCAGGAATGGGTTGAAGGTGAAGGTGAAGTTACTATTAATGCGCTTGCAGATATTTACCTTGAACTTCAATCAAAAAATGTTCACAACATAAACTGGGTAAGCCCAAGTCATGTTGTCCCCCAAGCGGTTGACGCTCTATTAATTGCAGCACAAAGAGGGCTTTCAATCCCCATCGTCTACAATTCAAATGGCTATGATGCAGTGGAAACAATCAAATTGCTTGATGGGATAGTTGATATCTATATGCCCGATTTTAAGTATCTTGATGATGAAATTGCAAAGGACCTATCAAATGCAGAAAGTTACTCCAAAAATGCAATAGAGTCAATAAAAGAGATGTGGAGGCAGGTTGGAAAGCTTAAAGTTGATGAAAATGGGGTTGCGAGAAGAGGGCTTCTTGTCCGTCACCTTGTCCTTCCACATAAACTTTCTCAAAGTGAAAATATAATCGAATATCTTGCAAAGGAAATAAGTCCCGATATTGCTTTGAGTCTGATGTCGCAATATTATCCTACACATCTTGCAAAAGGCGATAAAATGCTTTGCAGACCTCTCCTTCCTTCGGAATATAGTCCACTTCTTGATACACTTGACAGATTGGGAATTAGGGAGGGTTTTGTTCAGGATATTTCTTCCTTTGAAAATTACAGGCCTGACTTCAAAAAGGGTGGCAATCCTTTCGAGCAGTAAAGCGATCAATTCGTTATTGCAACAATAATGTGATAAAATTGGTTTTGAGGTAAAAAATGACTGAAGGAAGAGAGTACAGAGAATTATTTAAAAAAGTCGAAAGGCAACTGAGCAAAATTGAAGAACAGCCTTTGCTAAAAGACACTTTGGGACTTATAATTGAAAACTTACTAACAGATTTCAAGGATGTCTTTGGATTTACCGGTGCAAGGCTTTACATCCTTGATGAAAATTACTACAGGCTTGAAGCAAGATTTGGCGAAGATGTCAAATCGCCTATAGGTTTTAAAATCCCTGTTGATTATGGTCCCATAGCAGCGGTTAGAAGGGCTGGTTGTATCTATATGGATAGAAATTCAAAAGATGTGGATGCCCAGCTTGAGGCAAAACTTGGGGTTGAAAGGTTTGCTGCAATTTCAGTTGGGTATGAAAATTCTTATGTAATAGCCTTTACTGTTAAAAAAGAGTTGAGTGAAAACTACGATGATGTTCTTTTTGCACTTTCAAGCATAAGGCACGCCATAAATCTAAAACTTGCAAAAGAAACGCTTGAAAACATAATTTTGCAAAGTCAGGAGATTCAACTCTCCCTTTTACCAGAAAAAGACCCAAACTTTGAGGGTTATGAAATTTCAGGAAGGTCTATCCCCGCTCAGATTGTCGGTGGAGATGTTTATGACTACATAAATGTTACCGATAAAATTTTAGGCGTGGCGATTGGTGATGCAACGGGACACGGACTTCCAGCCGCGTTGCAGGCAAGGGATGCACTCATAGGTTTAAGGATGGGGATTTATGAAGATCAAAAGATAGTCAAAATCTTTGAGAAGTTAAACAAAGTAATTCACCGCTCAAGACTCACATCAAGGTATGTCTCATTGTTTTATCTGGAGTTGGAAGCAAACGGACAGGTTGTCTATCTAAATGCAGGCCATGTCTATCCTTACCATTACAGGAAGAGGAAAGAGAGGTTCATTCCTTTAAAAGAGGGTGGAATAGTTTTGGGACCGACATCAAATGCAACTTATGGAAGAGGTTTTATCTATCTTGAAGATGGCGATTCTGTCATTGCTTTTACGGATGGAATAACTGAGGCTAAAAATCTTGATGGTGAAGATTATGGCGATGAGCGTGTAATAAATTTCGTAAAAGAAAACTATGATAGATATAACGCCGGACAGATGGTTGATAAGCTTATTGACGAAGTTACAAGATTTTCTCAGGGAAGCGACTACACTGATGATAGAACGGTAGTATTCATAAGAAAAAAGTAATTGGGGTCACTCATTAGCCGGTC
>DHFQ01000104.1 GCA_002402325.1 Candidatus Aminicenantes bacterium UBA4820 | reverse complement strand
GAATGAATCCGATGCTCAGAGCGTCAATAAGTTTCAAAGATTCAGTTTAAGGGTGAAAGAACATTTGCCATTGCTTTTGCAGGGTGTCCATTAAATTTAGCAATTTGAACCAGAACAAACCATCGCAGGCTGAAGCCCTGCGGCTACTCAATCCTTCTGAAAGGAAAAGAAAATCTCCTCCCATTTCAGGGGAGGAAAAAGGAGGGGTTACCAGGAAAGGTTTTAGCTGTATGACATACATAATAGAATTAACGGAACACAACATTAGGGGCTATTTATTATCTGCAAAAACCTCTTCTATTTCTTGTTGGGTGACTTTTCTGATGTCAAAGCCAACATAGGATGCAAGATCCTGGTAGAATTTTTCGTCTTGGTATTCATGCTTACCCTGTAGGTTGTGGACAATTTCGAAAAGTTTATCTTTCCCGATTCTCCTTTCCAAAAAGATAAATGCGCCCAATGACGCATCAAGGCCATCATCGAGAGGTTTCCAAAAAGCCTTGATTTCTTCTTCGGTCATTTTTTTAAACTTATTACGATTTAGCCAGCTTTCATTCCCTGGCGAAAAGTTTTTCCAAAGGTCTTGTCTTATTTCATTGTTAGTAAAAGCAACCATGGCTATGTTTCCATCAGATTGTGTCCTTTTCTCCTTACACTGACTAAAATAAAAATCGGACAGATAGTTACAATAACAGGCAAGGCCCTCCTCAAACCAACCAGCTCCACATAGCTTGCCGCTTTTAACCCCTGGGTAAAGCCAACGAACCGAGGTATGGAAAAACTCGTGAGGTCCAAATGCCTCTAACTCGCAGATTATTTCATTTGTCCTATCCAGGTTAGAATTGCCTTCAAGAATTACAAGCGTGGATTCCTGACTATTGATATTACGAACATTGTATATATAATTTTTTGGCCTTTTGTCAAAATATATTACAATCAATTGAAAATTTTTCTTTGGAAATTTTCTTTGAGCCAATTTTTCTACCGTGGCTAGTATATTTTCATAGGCTTTTACGATTTCGTCAGATGACATCTTAATTTCTGTAGAGGCAATGATTGAAAGGTGGTATTCCTTCCCGAAATTGCCCCTGAAGATCTCAACACATCTTTTTTGGATTTCGCTATTCAGATCTAACTGCTGTTTCCCCGGCTCCATATAACTTGAATACATCATCTTGGAATAACAAATAGGACAACAAGCCAAAAAAACCGTAAGAAAAAATAAGGGCATGAGCAATAAGACTTTTCTAAACATTGTTTTACCTCCTCAATTAGTAGGGGGCGGCGACAGCCGCCCCCTACATCAGGCATATTCTTATATTAGCGGTTCCATAAATGTAGCGACTTTTCCGAAAGCACCAGCAGTACTTTGTTCATAAGCAGGATCAACAACCCAGTCATGAATTTTAGGAATGATGTCATGTGTTATTTGTTGATAGGCACCCTTCGGATTATGCGCGTTAAAGGCATTAATTGCGGCATCGAGATTATTATGAAGAACGTTTCTTCTTTGATCAGGATTTTTGTCAAAGGCAGTATCCGGAATCTGATCGATAGCTGATGACAAATAATCAGCAAAAAGCTTCGACATGGAGGTCTTAAAAATGTACTCATATTGAGGACTCCCACCTAAAGACAATGTTGTCGTGACGTCAAACGGGTTATAGACATCATTGGTAACGCTTTTCAAATTGAGCGTTTCGAACTCTAAGCTAACTTGAAAAGCAACGTCCTCGCCGGGTTTTACCCTATCAAGGAAAGTTTGAAACGTTTTCTTCAGCTCTGGGGAGACAACAAGCATAGAAACCATAACCGAACCAGAGTGAAAGCCTATTATCGGTGTAATTTTGACCGTGCCTACAGGCTTGTCCTCCAAGTCTTTTGAGGAAGCGGCAAAGAGTATTTGATTGCTCGGATTTGTCACTCCCAACCAGGAAGGAATGGATATCTGCATCTCAGCGGAATCTATATTTTGGAGCAGTTTCTGTGCATCTGCTACGTTGAAACGGCAGCTTATGCCAGGAACCCAATCACAGTTTTGAGCATGCACTGTCGTCGGTTCGCATGAGCATTTATTTGCTGCAAGAATATAACCAAAACACAATGCCATAAGAACAAATATCAAGAGTTTTTTAGCCATTTTAACCTCCTTTTATAAACCTGCTTTTCTAACTTTTTAGGCTGCCGAATTTTTCCTGCAGGCCAAAAGGTGGGGCGCGGGGCGCAACTTTTCTTTGAAGAGGTGATTTTGTAGGTAGGTAGGTAGGTAGGTAGATGCAAGGCCGATACCAATCGGCATTTTGGGTTGTCAAAGGCTTTCTGCTTCCAGGCCATACTAAACATCTTTTACTCCTAAGCCTGTAAATGTACTGTTGAAATTGTGCTCTAAAAAAAAGAAAAAGTCAAGCCCCTTTAGAAGCCTCCGAAAATCCGACATTGATTTTTTTCAGGGTAGTAAAGGGCATATTTTGGGGGTAATTTTGAGGAAATTTGGGAAACTTAATTTAATATACCTTTTATTTCCATTTGGCCTCCTAATTTGCTCTAAAAGTCCATTTTTTAAAAACACTTTTTTAGTAAGCTCTTAAGATTAGCCAATTTTTAATCAATCTAAAACCTTTATCCATATTCAATCATCTCTATCTTACTTCTAATAAAAATAATTCGTATTTTTTTTATCAAAACAATATTACACAAAACTTACGACGCTTTTACCGCCTTTTTGCAATTTTCAATGGTGGATTTAGAGGATTAGTAGGTCAATCAAACAGGTATCTTATAGAGCATAAAAGGGCTCAGCCACAAAATCAGCTTAAATATTTAGAGAAAGAGGCGGAAAAACTTAAAATAGAGAAGTGGGTAAAGATTTCTGAATCAGAGAGAGAGATTAAACTTGAAATTGATGTAAAGGTTTTATCTAATGAATCAAAGCTTGACGGATGCTATGTTTTAAAGACGAATGTTACTGAAAGCGTGGCGGATAAAGAAAAAATACATAGTCGTTATAAAGACCTCTCGTTAGTAGAAAAAGCATTCAGGACGATTAAGACGACCGAACTTGAAGTTCGTCCACTCTATCTTCGTTTAGAAAAGAGGACAAGAGGACACCTATTAGTTGTTATGCTTGCTTATAAACTCATAAGAGAGCTGAGAAAAAGATGGAAAAGTCTTGACCTGACGGTTGAAGAAGGAATTAAAGAGCTTGAAACCCTCACCACACTAAATGTAACGATAAAAGATGGCATTAGTTACAAAGAAATTCCTGAGCCCAATCTTCAAACAAGAAAACTTTTGGACTTAGCAAAAGTCCATTTACCCAAAGTGCTTCCTTCAAGAGAAAATAATAATGTAGCCACCAAGAAAAAACTCCTGAGTATGCCATAACTTATTGATAGTAAAGATAATCACAAGATAAATATGCCCAAATTAAAAAGGAACTTCCGTTAAAAATTTTTTTGCTTTTGCACTTCCGCGCTACCCGCCTGCCGCACTAATTTAATTTTCAATTTGCAATGGGTGAAAAGGAAATCCCTCTCTCTCTCCCTTTGTCAAGGTTAAGAAGCGTTGCTGAAAGTAGAGGAGATTTTTGATACTAACCGTTTTAGTAGATTGTCTTGAATTGAGGTTCTCTGTTAAAAAGATCAAGTTTTATGAGTTGGGCATCGATAATTTGTCCAACTTTATACATTTTTGAAGTTCTTCTCCCCCTTGCAACAAAGCCCTTTGCGTCAACTAAAAAGTGATCTTCAACCATTGTATTAAATGGAATAACGCCTTCGATTAGTTCATTTACCATTTCAACCTTTATTCCAAATTTTGTAAAACCTGTGATAATCACCTTGAAACTATCACCAACCTTATCTTTCAAAAAGTTAAGGCAAAGCCAGTTAAAGGCTTCTCTTTCTGCCTCATCTGCGGCTCTTTCCGTTTCTGTGCAATTTTCGGCGATAACTTTTAAATCTTTCACACCCTGTTTTATCCCTTTTTTGCACCTCTTTAATGCTCTGTGGACAACAAGGTCGGGATACCTTCTAATCGGGCTTGTGAAGTGGCAATATTTTTCAAGGGCAAGGCCAAAATGACTTCCTTCAACTTCTGAATATCGCGCTCTCATCATCGCTCTCAAAATTATGTAGGAAACGAGCCTTTCGTAAGACTTCCCCCTTGCCCTTTCAATCGCAATCTGCAAATCCATTCCCGTTACGCCTTTCTTTTTACCTGAAAGATTTATGTTGAACGCTTGAAGGAGGGGTGAAATCTTTTCAATTTTTTCTTCATCAGGTTCCTCGTGAACTCTGTAAAGAAAGGGCATTTTATTTTTAGATAAATATTTTGCAACAGACTCATTTGTTAAAAGCATAAATTCCTCAATGAGCTTGTGGCTTTTTAATCTCATTTCAGGAAAAATTGACTCAACAAATTTATCCTCTTTAAGTCCTAAATGTGGCTTCTCAAGGTCAAAGTCGAGTGCACCTCTTAAATACCTTTTTTTATTAAGGATTTTTGCCGCTTCATACCCTTCAACAACAATTCTTAAAACCTCCCTGTCATCACATTTTCCCCCATCCAGAATTGCCTCTGCCTCTTCGTAATTCATCCTCTTTCTTGAATTTATGATGCTTTCATAAAAATCGCAATCTAAAACATCTCCTTGAGGATCAATCATTATTTCCGCTGTTACGCAGAGTTTGTCCTCCTTTTCATTCAAAGAGCAGAGGTCGTTTGAAAGAATTTCTGGAAGCATTGGGTAGACAGTTGTTGGAAGATAGACAGAATTTCCCCTTCTTCTTGCCTCAAGGTCAGTAAAACTTCCCTCTTTGACAAAATAGGAGACATCCGCAATGTGAACAAAAATCCTTGAATTTCCTTTATTCTCTTTTAAAATAGAAATCGCATCATCAAAATCCTTCGCATCTTTTGGATCAATCGTTATTGTGGGTAGAGTTCTTAAATCTCTTCTTCCCTCAAGGTCAAAAGCCTTTGCTTTAAGTTTTTCACTCTCCTTTAAAACCTCTTCATCAAACTCTTTTCTTAAATTAAATTGTGATTCAACCACCTTCAAAACTGTCTTCACATCAAGCGGTTCGCCCAATATTTCAACATCTCCCCTTTTTCCTGATTGTGGAATTTCTTTTAAGACCGCAACTTTATTTTTTAAAGAAGATGTTACAGAAATTGGCTCTCCACCTTCGTAAGGAAAGAGATAACCTTCATTTACGATGCCTGTGATTTTTTTACTTCCCCTTTCAATGATATAGACAACCTTTGCCTCTTTCTCTTTAGAAATCTGGCATAAAACATAATCGCCATCGTAAGAGGAGGAGATTTTGGAAGAGGGAATAAAGTAATCCTCATTTTTTCTTTCCGTGTCAACTAAAAAGGCTGATCCTCCTTTTATGGAGGAGACTTTTCCTTTAACATAATAAAGGCGAGGATTTTTTGAATAACTATCTCTTTTCTTTATCAAATAGTCTATGGAAAGAAGGGAATTAATAATTTCATTTAACTCATCTTCATCTTTTTTTGAAAGGGAGAGTTTTTCTATCAGCAACTTTTTTCTAAAAAATTTACCCCTGTTTTCCTCAAAAAAATTGATCACGCTTTCTTTTAAATTCATAGATAGGGGGACAACCTTCCCTTTTTCCCTCTCACTGGAAGAAGATTTTTTCCTTCAAGGATTCTTCGCGGGTTTTCTATTGTCAGGATTCTTGTAGTTGAATGTCCATATCTATTGTTTAAAATTCTAACTGCCTCCCTGAAATGAAAGGGTCTTTTTTCAGGATGGTGTGCATCTGAGGCTACAAAAGAGATTAGCCCCATATCAAGTAATTTTATTGCGGTTTTCCTCGCACTTCCTCCGAGAGCCCCAACAATTGCTTGAGTCGTAACCTGAAGGGGAATTTGTGCTTTTATAAGATTGATAATTGACTTTATGTTTTTCTGGACATAGTTATACCTTTCAGGATGAGCGATGATTGGCTCAACACCTTCAAGCATAAGTTTGTATAAGCCATCTTCAACTCCTTTTGGAAGAAGTGTAACAGGAAGTTCTACGAGAATGTATCTTCCCTTTTTTCCATAAGGAATGTAAAGCCCTTTCTTGAAATCTTCTGAAAGCGAAGATGAATAATGAACTTCAGAGGCAAGGTGGAGATTTATTTTAATCTCTTTTGTATTTTTTTTTACCTCCTCAAAAACTTTCTTTAATTTATCAGGATGGTTGTTATACTTTCCTTCATAGATGTGTGGCGTAAAACAGAGATCCTCTATCTTCTCCCTGACAGCAAGTTCAAGGGACCTCATTGTTTCTTCCATGTTTTTTACACCATCGTCAACATCTGGCAAAAGGTGATTGTGAAGGTCAATATACATCTTCCATCCTTGATAAGGAAAGGTTTTACCACAATATAGTTAAAAATACAAGAAATGTGTTTGACTCAAAATGAAATATTGCGGTATGTGCTTGTAAGCAAAAGATAATAATAGTAAGAGTTTAGAGCTAAAACACCGAATCACCTGTAAAGTGAAAGATAAAGGGATGGTAGGGAACATAGACTTAGGTGGGTAAGATGCGA
>DHFQ01000040.1 GCA_002402325.1 Candidatus Aminicenantes bacterium UBA4820 | reverse complement strand
AAAATCCTGAATTGATTTATATCTTTCTTTGAGATAAAAAAATGCCCTATGGCTATCAATTCCATTTTAAATTTGTTCTTGAATTTACAATCTCCATTTTCCATTTTTCAGTTTGCAATTTTCAATGCCCCTCCGGGGTATAAACACCAGAGGTTAACCCAACTTGTTATTTAGGGGAAAACAATTCAGATGTATTAGGTAGTTGGAGGTTTGGGTTCTCACTTTAGATTTCTAATTTACCCCATTTTTTAAAGCAAGGTAATGTTTTTACTATTTTTATAGGAATCACTCCCTGTTGTGGTGGAAAGATTTTAAAGGTTTTGTTTAAACTATATTAATTTCAAAATGAGGGGAGACTAAGCTCCCCTCACCAAATTCTTTGATTTAATTGTCTTAAAAATAAGCAATCCGAAGAATGTTATGCTCATAAGCATAACAATTACTGGTGATGTTGGAAGGTCGTATTTAAATGAGATAACAATGGCAATAAATGTCGCCAGTGTTCCAACACAATACCCAATAAGCAAAGACTTACTAAATTTCCTTGTAAAAAGTCTTCCTATCAGCGATGGAATTATGAGAAACGAAAAAACAGTTAGGACGCCCGCCATAACAACTGATTTGACAAGAACCAATCCAAATGTGAAGAAAAAGAGGAATTCCATAAAACTATTTTGCTTTCCTTCAAATGTAATCGCAAAAAATTGTTTTCTAAGAAGATAATGAAAAAGCCCAATCAATGCATATAATAGATAAGCAAAGGCAACCTCACGATATGATACCCACAGTATATTTCCATTCAAAATAGAATTAAACTCTTCTGAACCGTGAGGCGATTGCCCTAAAATAATTAGCGCAGTTGTAAAGGAAAAAACATAGACCACACCAATGAACGCTTCAAGCTGAACTAATTTTTCCACCTTTTTTGAAAAGGCAAAGACAATCGCTCCAAGACTTGCAAAGAGAAGTGCTAATATGTAGTGGTTTTCATAGGCAAGGTAAAAAGAGAGGGCAATCCCTATCCCTATAAACTGAGCCATCGCAAGGTCAACAAAAATAATTCCTCTTTGAAGGATGTGTATACCAAAATAAGCGTGGATAAGGACCAATGCTATACAGGCAAGAAATGGGCAGATTAGAAAACTTAAACTTTCCATTTTATCTTATCCCCCTATAGATAAAAGAACTGAATCAATCAAAGAAAACCAATCTTTTGCCTCAGATGTCCCTCCCACATCTTGTGCGACAATTTTCATTTTTACGCCACTTTTCTCTGAAAGATACTTTGCCTCTTTTTCTCCAACTACATTTGTGGTTAGGATTAAATCAATTTTTTCTCTTGCAAGAGTTTTTAAAAGTTCGCCTAAATGTTTTGCAGAAGGAGGAATACCAGGCTTTGGCTCTATGTTTGAAACTATCTGAAAGCCAAATTCATCTGCAAGATATTCAAAAAGTTTATGATATGTGATTATTTTCTTGCTTTTCAGATTTAGGGAGTGCCACTCTTTTTCTTTTGTTTCAAGTTTAATAAGAAACTCTTGCAAGTTTGCCTTGTAGTATTCCGCATTTGAAGGATCATTTTTTGAAAAAACTTTTTCAATCCCTTTACAAACCTCTTTAATGTTTTTAGGTGAAAAAACATAGTGCGGGTTACCAAGTGGATGAATGTCTCCCATACTTCTATCAAACGCTGATGGTTTTTCAATGACTGAAACAAATTGAGAAAGGTCAATATTTCCTTCTCTTCCTGGTTGAATTTTGGGATTATTTGAAGATTCAATTATCCTTGGAAGATAACCAATTTCAAGGTCAAGTCCATTATAGAAAAGAATATCAGCCTTCTTTGCTGCAAGAATCATACTTGGCTTTGGTTCTGCATAATGAGGGTCTTCATCGGGCTTTACCAGAATTGTTAATTCAACTTTATCTCTGCCTATTTCATTGCTGAGTTCTCCTATGAAAGGAAGAGTGCATACGACCTTTATATTTGCAATTGAAGGGAGAGAAAATAAGAAAATCAAAAGAAAAACTATTTTTTTCATTTAAGCCTCCTTAAAAAGCGTGAGCGGCGTGAGCACCAATACCAAAAATAAATTGAAGAACAAATTCCTTATTTGTTTTTTGAACTCTGTAAGATTTGTCATGGTTGTATTGAAGCCTTATCCTTGTAAATTCCGTTGGATTGTATTCAACCATTGCTGATAATCTGTATGGGTCTTTACCAAAGTAGATATCTTCATCATTCAATTTGTAGGAATCCTTAAAAAGATTTAGCCTGTCATATCTTGTTCCAACTCTCCATCTTCCATTTCCAAATAAATAGAGAGCCTGAATGTAAAATCCATCTTGAACTCTTCTTAATGAATCACTTAAATTTTCATTGTCTAACGAGCCTTTCTGTTTTCTGCAAAGATATTCACTCTGGAGAGTAAAGCCCTTATATTTAGATTTTTTCCATTTGTAGGTAAATTCAAAATCATAGAGAGAAGATTTACCATCAAAATAAGAGTCCTCACCTATTTGTGTATATGTGTTTCCCTTTAAGATTGATATCCCGGTAAGAATGGTTGAATGGCTTCCAAAGTCAAAAGATGTCTTTGCGTAGAGGGAGTAAGCGTGGGGACCATTTTTTGCCTCTTTACCAAAAAGTATTTCATTTTCTCCCTGAAAAATTTCTGCTCCTAAATTCAAATAAAATGGAAGTGAAGGAAGGTAATTAACAGATGCTCCCTTATCCGACATTCCTTCTCCACCAAGAAAAGCGGTATAGGGTAAAGGCGCATCATAAAAGTCCCAGTTATGGGCGTGTTGAGAATTAAGCCTACCAATCCCACTTTTGAATTTCCCACCCTTTATTTGAAATCCATAAGGGAGAGAAGTTGTTACAAAATATGCCTCCTCAACCTCAGAACCATCTTCGCTAAAGGGAATTACTGTATAGAGATTAAAATAGGGATCAACAGGGGCATAGAGATAAAGTTCAGCGTAATTGAAATGAAACCCTTTTCCATAGCCTTCTTCTTCATCTAAATGTCCATGTTCCAACCTATCTTCTTCGTGATTGTGCGGGGAAGGCAAAAACCCTAAAAGATACCTATGTTCAAGTTCCTCCTTTGTGAGGTTTGATGTATAGGCGCTTGTGTCAACCACAACAGATATATTAGGATTCATAAGGGTTGAAGAGCCAAAAAGTGCACCTGGCTTTAAAGTAAATTCTTCCTTTTCCTGAATGGGCGGGATTTCCTTTTTTACCGACTCTTCCACCAATTTCATTGCCTCAATCTCAGATTTAAGTTCATCAATTATCTTTTGCTGTTCCTGAATCGTCTTTGACTGGTTTAGGAGAGTTTCCTCCAACTTATTGATTCTCTCTTCAAGGTCATTTGTTTGAGAAAAGAGTGAAAAACAGTATAACAACAAAACTACACTAAATAATTTTTTCATATTCACCTCCTAAAAATTTATTGTCTAATGCGGATAGTTTCAGTTTAAATAAGGAGGTCCTCTTGTAAAACAATTTTCAATTTTTAAATGAGGTAAGGATATTTTTTCTGATAAAAGAAAGACAAATAAACAAACAAATGTCACAATCAGGGAAAAAGCCCCTAAAAAGAGAGGCAAGTGTGAAATTGAAATTGAGTAGCAAATTCCGCAATCAGAACTATGACATTTAAAATCATTATGGTGGTGAAAAGAGAGTGTAATGAAAGTAAGAACAAATAAAAGGGCTACCAAAAAAGAGATTCTTCTATTATTTGTTCTCATAATCAGTACTAATACTCCTTTTAAAAGGGTATTTTAAAACAAATTTTCAATTTTGACAAATTCATTTGACCAATATAGCGATATCGTTAAAGTGTTTGTTAGTTTTCAAAACAATTTTCAGCCCAACTTTTTGCAGGACTGAATTTGCCCTTTCAAGTGTAAAATCGCTTCTTGGATGAATTGTCCCTTCGCTTTGATGTGCTTTTGCAACAATGTTAAAACCCTCTTCATCAAATTCGGCGATTATCATTTTCCCATCTTTTGAAAGAACTCTTGCCATTTCTTTCAGCAGTGGCTCGCCGTTTTCAATGTGGTGGAGAACATTCATCATTGCAACAGTCTTAAAAAAACAATCCTTAAAGGGAAGATTTTTTGCATCAAGAGAGAGAAACTTGATTTTCTTAAAAAGACCTCCTTTTTTTGAAAGGTATGAAGCAAGTTCAAGGTCATATTTGTTAGGGTCAACAGCAACAACCGAAAGCCCCTTTCTTGCAAGAGCCATAGACAAAACACCTTTTCCTGCACCAACATCGAGGGCTGGCGAGTTTAGTTCTCCTGCAAAGTGGACGACGAGCTCTGCTGCTTTTATTCTGTCATATCCTTGCTTCAAGTAATATTGGGTTCTTTTGGAAAAGAGAGTTTCTCTCTCTTTCATAGTAAGTTTTTTGCTGCTCATTTGTGACAGTTGTGGAGTGAGTGGTCATGGCACGATTCGCCCGTAGTTTCAATTTTCCCTTCCGAGAAATTCTGGATAATCTCTTCTGGGTCAGAGAGATTTTGAACACCCAAAATAACTTTCATTCCCAAACTTTCAAGCATTGAAACCGCTCTTGGTCCCATTCCTCCCGCTATAACTATATCCACATTTAAACTCTTTAAAAACTCAGGATATGTTCCCGCTTCGTGAGGCGGCGGAAATTCATCTTTTGATGACATAATTGTTTTCTTGATTTCATCAACTTCAAAAACAATGAACTTCTCTGCACCACCAAAATGTGCTGAAAATTTGTTTTCAATTGCCGGAATTGCGATCTTTAACATTTCAATCCTCCTTTAAAAATAATATCACGAATTTTTTGTATATAGATTTGATTACTTTTGAACTTTTCCCCTCCACTTCAACAGGAATTAAGTTGTCCGACTGAAATTTAGGTATATTGTGGTCATAAGGAATCTCCCCTAAAACAACGAGTCCCAATCTTTGACAAAACATCTTTATCTGGTTTGAAACATCTATACTAAGGTTATACTTATTTATTACCACTCCTGCTTTTACTTTAAATCTATCAAGAAGTTCAAGGATTCTTTTTAAATCACTTATGGCCGAAAGCGTAGGTTCGGTTACAACGATTGCTTTTGATGATCCACTTATTGATGATATTACAGGACATCCCACACCTGGAGGTCCATCGATTAAAATAAAATTCATATTGTCCTTCTTCGCTATTTCTCTTGCTTTCTCTTTTATCCTGTTCACAAGTTTTCCAGAACTGCCGGAGCCACTTTCCATTCTTGTGTGAACCATAGGCCCGCATCTTGTTTTAGAAACAATAATTCTGGCTGACTCACAATCATAAAATTCAATTGCAGATGATGGGCAAAACTTGTAACAAACACCACATCCATCACATACAAACGAATTTATAAAAAGTTGCAATTTGCCATTTTTCATAATCTCTTCAATAGCATCAAACACACAAAGATTTAAGCAGGTGCCGCAAAAAGTACATTTTTCATTTATAATTTTTGCCTTTTTCTCTCCAAAAAAACCTTCTTCTGAAATTTCTTCAGGGTTTAAAAGAATATGCAAGTTGGGAGCATCAACATCGCAGTCAGCAATAACACACTTTTCTGACAAAAACGCAAATGATGCCGAAAGACTTGTTTTTCCAGTTCCGCCTTTTCCAGAAATAAAAAGAATTTCTTTCATTCTAATTGTCCTTCAATCGCAACTATTGCAGAAAGATTTGGAGAGGTCGTTTCAAAAAGATTATCCTTATCATCTATTCCCAAAAAATACCATTTTTTACAGACAAAATACATATTTAATTTTCTTTCAATTTGTTCAACATCTAAGAATCTGATTTTGTGCATATAACTATCTTCTCTTAGAACTCTTTTTTTAAAGAAAATTGATTTGGGGTTCAATAGTAGTACAATAATTTTACCTTTCTTCTTTAGCACCCTCACTGATTCCTCTATTGCCTTTTTAAAATCATCAACAAATTGAAGTGATGCGATAAACAATACAACATCAAATGTTGAATCTGCAAAAGGCAAGTTTTCCGCCATGCCTATTAGGGTTCTTACCTCTTTAGGGGCAAAACCAGGAGATTCATAGGAGATGTCAATTCCCACAATTCTGTATCCCATACAGGACAATTTGTTCTCAATAACAGCTGGACCACATCCGACACTCAAAATTTTATCAGAAAGGTTTATTTTGGGTAGGATGAAGTTTATTTCTTCATCAAATACATCCTGCCAAAATCTTCTTTTGCAACTATCGTAATAGTTTTTGTTTTTCTGTTTCATGCTTTTTATAATAGACTTTACCATTTAAAAATTCTTTTCCAATCTCTTCTTTCTCAAGAAGAATTGGAATGATTTTTGTGGCTTCATTTGGTGTAATGCTAAGTCCAATAGATATATCCTTAATCGTTACTGGTCTTCTTTTTATTAAAGAGAGAATTCTATCTTCAAGATTTCTTATGTGATAATTCCTATTTTCTTCATTTTTTTTACTCATTTTCCCTACTATTTCAACTTCACATTCAAAATATTTTGTTAATTCTTTTATTCTTTTCTTCCCAACTGGTTTTGCATATTTCTCTGAAGGCGGTCTTAAAACGGTATTTAATTGCACTTTGTCTACCTTGAACTGAGCAACTACATTGGCTATCTTTTTGATTTCTTCATCGGTGTCTGTAAAATTTTTTAAAACCATAATTTCAAGCCACAATTGTCCATTGTAAATTTTTGAAAAATTCATTAGACCATTTATCATTTGCAAATAATCAATGCAGGCTATGGGACGGTTCACTTTTAAAAATAGTTCTTTACTCCCTGCATCAAGAGAGGGAATTATCAAGTCTGCCTGAAGCAAAGATTCTATGACTGCATCTAAAAATAGAAGCGAGCCGTTTGTCAAAACCGCAACAGGAATTTGAGTTCTACTTTTCAAGTATTCAATAATTTGCTTTAATCCGCTATTTAAAGTTGGCTCACCACTTCCAGCAAGAGTTATGTAGTCATAATCGATTCTTTCAGATAATTTCTGTTCAATTTCCTTAATTATGTTTTCGGTTGGGACATATTCTTTTCTTATTCCTGTTTTTTTAGCCGTTCTCCCCAATTGGCAGTAAATACAATCGTATGTGCAAACTTTATAAAGGATAATGTCAATCCCTAAGGACATCCCGAGTCTCCTTGAAGGAACAGGTCCGTAAATGTATTTATATTTTTTTTCACCTTTTTCCATTTTTTCTCTTTTCAACCTCATTAAAAAGTCTTAAGGCAAAATCTCTGAACAGAGAATTATACTTAAGACTAATATCAACAATTAGTTCCCCTTTTGAATATGCATTAAAAATATTCTTGTCATAAGGAATTTCACATAAAAGAGGGATTCCAAATTCTTTAAGGAACTCAGAGAGGTTTTCTCTCCCAATTCCTTTTCTATTGTTAACAACTCCCGCAGGTATGCCCATTTTTTTTGAAAGGGCAATCATAAGATTAAGATCACTCAAGCCAAAAGGGGTCTCCTCAGCAACCAAAACCACATAATCAGCTTTTAAAATCGAGGCAACGACGGAGCAGGAACTTCCAGGAGGAGCGTCGATGAATGAAATATTATCTCTTGAAATCATTCTCTTTAATGTTCTTATTATGGGAACGGGGGATTCCTGCCCAATATTCATTATTCCCGAAATGAGATGAATGTTTCCATTTTGTCTTATCTCTATTCTCCCGACGACTCTCTCACTATCAACTATTGCGTTAAGGGGGCACACCATTTTGCATCCTTCACATCCCGAGCACATTTCAGGAAAAAGTATAGGTGGGACACCCCAGCAAATAAGGGCTTTTTTTTCACAAAACCTCGCACATTCGCCACATCCATTGCATTGTTCTTTATTTACGAAAGGGATAAAGAGGGTTGTTTCGGTTTTTTCAATTAAATCACCCTTTATAAAGATATGGCAGTTTGGTTCTTCAACATCGCAGTCAAGAACAGTTATTTTTTGAGAGAGCACCTTTGCAGTATTTAAGGCAACAAAGGTTTTCCCGGTGCCTCCCTTCCCTGAAGCAAAAACCACAACAAAATTGTCTTTTTCTCCTTTATTCATTCTAATAAATCTTCAAAGGGTAATTTGTAAAAAAATCTTTTCATTTTTTCCTTCTGCCTATTATCTTTGCCTTTTTTTCATCAATGTTCTCCTGCCAGCCACTACGGCACTTTTCAATTTTGTCAAATCTCGAAATGTAGGGTTTAATGTCAAGAAGCGGTGTTCCATCAAGAATGTCAACATTATCCAAATAGAGAATGTTACCCTCTATTTTGTAAAGTTTAACTACGCTTAATCCAATCTTATTCGGTCGACAGGGAGCCCTTGTTGAAAAAACACCTCTTTCAATTTCATCAAGGAAAGGTTTTACCATTAATTTAACTGAAGATTCTTCATGGAAATAGTAGATAAGGTAGAGATGCGAAAAACCCTCAAGGTCTTTAAGTCCTTCTCTGAATTGCGGGAAAATTTCTGCATATCCTTTTACACCTTCAGCATAAATGGGCTGGATTGGGGTTTCTAACGGGTCAGTGTTTTCACTCCTTATTACACCTATTGGCTTTAAGAGAATTTTCTCCATTATCAGCTTAATGAAAGTTTCCCCTCGTTATAGAGGTTCAAAGCCTTTTCTACACTTATGCCCTCTGGAACGGAAAAAACTTTGATATTTGCAAGTTCGAAAGCCTTAAGCGCTTTTGGACCAACATTGTTGGCAAGCAGAACATTGACTTTTTTCCTGATTATCATTTCGGCGGTCTTTGTTCCTGCTCCCTGCGAAAGAGACTTGTTTTCACTATTTTCTAAAACCTCATACGACTTGCTCAATGTGTCATAAATAACAAAGTTTTCCGCTCTTCCTAATTTATTGTCAACGGGAGATGATAATTCGCTACCAAGCGAAGGTATGGCAATTTTCATTTTTCTCTCCTTACAAGATTTTCCTGCAAAACTTCAAAGTAGCTTATCTTTGATAAGGCTTTAACATAGTTTCAAGGTCATCCTTTAGCGCCTGGAGATCCTCTTCATGTTCAACTTCATCCTGAAGAATCTGTAAAACTATGTTGTAAGTTACCGGGTCCTTTCCCATAGTGATATTGACCAGATTTTTGTAAGTCTCTATTGCGCACTGCTCTCCTTTTATGTTCTGTTCAAGAACCTCTTTTACAAATGGATTGTCAGGAGCATCGTATCCGCAACCGGAGTGTTTATACCAATCTTCTGGCTTTGTAATTGGAGTTCCTCCAAGTTGAATTATCCTCAAAGCAAGCATCTCTGCGTGGCGAAGTTCATCTGCCGCGTGCTGTGTAAGTTCTGCGATGACCGCTTCCTTCATCGGACCTTTGACAACTTTTGCCCCTATCCAGTATTGGTAGTAGGCAAGCCACTCGTCAGA
>DHFQ01000066.1 GCA_002402325.1 Candidatus Aminicenantes bacterium UBA4820 | reverse complement strand
AAGGCAATAAATAAGGCTTTTAAATGCTCGCATTTACAAAGACTTTTTAGTGCCTATAAATGCGTAGCATTTACCTGCGTCAAATCAAGATGCAAATCAATGTCGGATTTTGGGTTTGACATAACCATTTTTTTATAGTAGATTAAAACCGATGACAAGAAATCTTATCTTTTTTGTTTTTGTAATTATTCTTTCAGCAATTTTTATTTCTTCCTTAGAATTTGACTATGCCAAAGATGAAAACAAAACAGAAAAACTGCCCCCAAAAGAAAAAAATATTGAGGCAAAAAATAATAGAGTCTATTTTGAATTTGACCAGAGAAAAGTTGTTGTGCTAAGAGACCTTGAACTCTACCTTTCTAAAGCAAATGCAAAATGGAGTGGAAAAGATAAAGAAGATATTGCAAACACACTTCTTGACATTGAAAAGGAGTATGGCTTTAATCACATTCTTTTTTTGAGAATTATGAAAGTTGAAAGCAATTTTGATATAAGGGCTGTTTCAAAAGATGGTGCTTTGGGGCTTTGTCAAATTCAGCCAAAGACAGCAGAATTCATCTCGCTAAGATCAAAAAGTATTTTACCCCCAAAATCGCTTTTGTTTGATCCTGTTATAAATTTAAGGCTTTCAGCACTTTATCTTGAGTATCTTGAAAATAAATACAAATCACTTCCAAAAGCGTTGAGTGCATACAACTTTGGTCCGACAAGATTTTCTCAACTTTCTACAGAGAGCGGATTATCGAGAACTTCATATCATTTTAAATTAGAAAAAGATTGATGTTATAATAACTTATTTATGAAAATAGTATATAATGACATCTGGAGGTTTAATGGCTCTTAAAGGAGAGTTAAAGACCGTTCCCTTAACTGATGTCCTTCAACTATTATCAAATGGACGGAAGACAGGAATTTTGCATATAAGGTCCCCTCAAGGAATTTCTAAGAGAGTCTACTTTGAGAATGGTAAAATTATGTCAACCGCTTCATCAGACCCAAGAGAATATTTGGGACAGTTTCTTATTAGCAGAGGACTCATAACAGAAAAGCAGTTAAATATGGCAATGGAGACCCAGTTTCAAAGTGGAATAAAACTTGGCAAAATTCTTGTAATGGCTTCAATACTTGAAGAAAATGAAATTCAAGAAATGTTGAAATTAAAAGCAGAAGAAAGCCTTTATGACATTTTTCTATGGGAAAACGGAGAATTTCATTTTGAGGAAATGGAAAAACTGAATGATGACATTGTTCCTATTTCCCTCGATGTTACTTCTTTAATATTTGAAGGAATAAGAAGAAAAGATGAAATGGCAAGATTTTCTCAAAAAATACCTTCCACTCTTGTTGTTCTTAAAAGAAAAGTGGAAATATCCCAATTAAATGAGCAACTTGACGGGTTGCAACTTAGACTTTTTGAAGAGATAGATGGGGAAAGAAGCCTTGAAGAAATAGCCTTAAATCTTCATTCAACAGAATTTAATATATCTCATGCCGCCTATGTTTTATTAACGAAAAATCTCGCTGAAATTGTTGGAGAGAAACAATCACATCAGGAAATTAGTATAAATAAGGTGCAGGGGAAATTGATATCTGAAGCAAAAAAAATGGTTAAAGAAGAAAAGTATGGCGAAGCGATAAATCTTCTAAAATTCTATCTAAGAAATAACAAAGATCCTTCTTATGAGAAACTACTTAAGGAGGTAGAATCAAAATACTCCCAAAATTTTTTAAAAGAGGTTGTTCCGGAAGATGGCATCCTTGAGTTAAATACCAGAATAGAAGATCTTCCAAAGTACAACTTAACCCCAAAAGAGGGATTTCTTGCCACGAGAATAAATGGAATTTATACTATATCACAATTGATAAAAATTTCTCCAATTCCTGAAATTGAGGTTCTATCATCAATAAAGAAACTTATTGATTTAGGAGTTGTTAAGATAAAAAGGGGAAGTAATTAACTTATCCTAACAATAAAGCCCTTAATGATTTGCCTTGAGTCTTCAAAAACAATTCTTCCCGTGCAAAGTACTTTCCACTGCTCATTTTCATTGATTTTGACGCTGAAATCTCTTTCTATGACCTCTTCCTTTTTTTTAATTTCTTGAAGTAAATCTTCAAAAATATTTTCATCAAAATATCTTAAAACCATTTCCCATTTCTCTTTATTTTCTTCTAACCCATCCCTTAAAATTGTAGAGATTGAACCTCCATTAAATTCCTTCTTGTAAATTAAGAATTGAATACTTTCACCATCCTTTGAAATCATTTTTTCTATAATTTCATAATATTTTTTAAAGGCAATCTCTTTTCTTTTAATCTCGGTTATATCCGTTCCCACCGAAAGTATTTCTTTTACCCTTCCTTCATCATCTAAAATGGGTCTATTTGTCCATGCTATCCAAACCCTCTTCCCATCCTTCTTAATATTCTCATTTATATTTCCCGCATATTTATTTGCATCTTTCATCACATTTTCAAGCAACGATTTCAAATCTCTTCCTGTAGATTCAGATATTGGAACTATTGTTTCAAAAAGAGTTTTACCCAACACTTCTTCTTTTTTAAATCCAAAGAACTCTTCTGCATACTCATTAAAATAGGTGATTATGCCCGTTGTATCAAAGGTCAGAAGAATTGTTTGTGCCTTTTTGAATATATTTTTGAATTTCATCTCACTCGTCTCGAGTCCTCTTGCCTTTTTTTCTAATTCATCAAAAAGTTTTTCTTTTTCCTGAGCAGAGTTGAGCAATTCCTCAATTGTCCTGTTTGCCTCCTCATACAAAGATGCGGTAACAAGCGCCATTGTCAAATGTCCTGCAAAAATATGGAGCGTTTCCAATTCAAGTGGTGTAAAAGAACCTTCATCTTCAGAATAAAGCCCCAACGCACCTCTCACTTCATCTCCGCTTATAAGAGGGATTCCACAAACAATTCTGTAACCCCTTTTTATAGCCTCTTCCCGCCACGGAGTAAAATCTTTATCATCAACCTTCATTACAACTGGTTTTCTATTTACGATCGCCCTTCCTAAAGGTCCTTTGGCAAGTGGGGATTCATCCCATCTGTCCTTTATGCTTGATGTATATCCCTCATCGTATCCTATTGAGGCAATTGCCTTCAATTCAGTTGATTCAGGGACAACTATTCCAACCCACGCCATCTTCAAAGAGAATGATTTGACAATGCTTTGCAAAATGCTTTCTACGGAATTTTTAAGATTTGTGAAACTTCCCATCGCTTGAACAGATTCAAGTAACGCAAGAAGTTGTCTATTCTTTTCAATAAGTGCCTTTTCGGTCATCTTTTTTTCTGTTATGTCTCTGTTTATGCTCAAAATTGCTTTTTTACCTTTATAATCTATCAAAGATGAATTAATTTCAAGTATCATCTCGCTTCCATCCTTTTTAAAGTGGATAGTCTCAAAGCCTTTGAGTGTCTTTTTGTTATGAAGCTCTTCTAATTTTTCTTTACCCTCTTTCACATTCTTTGAAAGTTTTTCGAGAGAAGTACCGATAAGTTCCTCCCTCTCAAAGCCATAAAGTTTCGCACAAACAGGGTTCACATCAAGAATTATCTCATTTTCTGGCTCAAAAACCATAATAGCATCGTGGGCATTTTCAAAAAGAGACCTATAATAATTTTCCGATTCTCGCAACAGTCTTTCCGTTGTTTTTAACTTTGTTATATCCCTCACTGTCCCTTCGTAGGCAAAGATATTTCCCTTTTCATCTCTTAAGGGAGTGGCAGTTTCAATCACATCTATCGGGGTGCCATCTTTTTTAAGCCACACGGTTTCAAAATTTTCAACCTTCCCCTCCCTCTCCATAATTTTAACGAATCTCTTTCTTTCATTTGGGTCGAGGTAACCCTCCTTTTCAATATCCCTTTTTAGAAGCTCTTCTTCGCTTTCATATCCAAGAATTTTCAAAAGTGCCGGGTTGTTTAAAAGCGGTTTCCCATCTTTGGAACTTATGTAGATTCCTTCGCTTACAGTTTCAAAAATTTTTCTATATTTTTCTTCACTTTTTTGTAAATCTTCAAAAAGCTTTATTCGCTCGCTAATATCCTTTATAAAAGCGAGGGTTACCTTTTCACCCCAGAGTTCAACAATAGCAATATCAACCTCAACTTTGAATGCTGTTCCGTTTGATTTTAGAGCATAAGCTTCATAGTTTTGCAGAGCATCCTGATTGCTTTTTCTTTTTTCAATATACTCTCTTAGCCTTTTATGTTCGCCTTCTGCAAAGAATTGAATTACATCTGAATTGGTTAAATCTTTGGCTTCATCATAACCAAAAACTTTGTAAAATTCCTTGTTTATAAAGATAACTTTTCCATCTTTGTGAATTAGTATTGGTATAGGAGCGTTTAATAATAATTCGCTATATTTTTCTTCAACTTTTGAAATGAAATCTTTTCTAAAATATATTCTTTGCAAAAAGATTGATATTGCAAGAAGCAAAAAGAAAAGCAGTGAAAGAAGTAAAAACCTAACAACTATAGCTTTTTCTGTTACTTTTTCTCTTATAACCCAATTTGAATTAATTATGTCAAGTCTATTGCTATTTTTTAAATCTAACAAAACCTTATTAAAATCCTGTAATTCCTTTTGTCTTTCTTTGTAAAAATAAAATACAAGGTAATTTCGCTCAAGAAAGTTGACCTCGTTTTTGTTCTTTCCGATTATCATCTCTCCCAGATAAGATTTGTTTATTAACAAAATAGTTGAAACATAATCGTTTAAAAGAGCATCTATTTCTTTTTTGCTTAGTGCCTCAAAACTTTCCTCCGTTGTTTGAAAGGGAACTTTCTTTACAATAAAACCCTCTGAAATAATTCTATCAATAAATTTTTCTCCCGTTGCCCCTCTTTTTACGCCTACCTTTTTGTTCTTTAGTTCAGTAATAGTGTTAACGGGATTCTTTTTTAAAGAAGCAATTACGAGTCCAGTACTAAAATAGGGGTCGCTATGTAAAAATTTTTCCTCTCTCTCTTTTGTAAGATATAGAGCCCCGCATCCAATATCCGCTTCCCCTTTTTCTAATTTTTTAAAAACATTATCAAAGGATGTGAACTCATATTCGAGAGTATACCCTTTTTCTACAGCGAAGGCATTTAAAATATCAACATCAAGTCCAACGATTTTTCCCTGTTTCTCAAAAATAAAGGGTTCAAAAGTAGCAGAAACTACTTTAAGTTTTTTCAATTCCTCTTGAGAATTAGCAAAGGAGAGGGAAAAAATCAAAAATAAGATAAATAAAAATTTCTTCTTCACAATAAAATCATCTTACAAATTATAACCAAAGTCAAATTGCTTTATTCTAATTTTCAAGTAACAATGGTTATTTACTGCAAAATCTCATAAGCATTTCTAAATTGTAAAAATAGAACATTTCTATTCTGGCTTGAGATATATCAAAGCCACTTGACAAGGGGGAAAAAATGTATTACACTAACCAAGCTTGTCTATGACAGGCAATTTTGA
>DHFQ01000065.1 GCA_002402325.1 Candidatus Aminicenantes bacterium UBA4820 | reverse complement strand
AAGGCAATAAATAAGGCTTTTAAATGCTCGCATTTACAAAGACTTTTTAGTGCCTATAAATGCGTAGCATTTACCTGCGTCAAATCAAGATGCAAATCAATGTCGGATTTTGGGAGGAAGAAAGAGGGTTCGTTCAATTCCTCCCATTTCAGGGGAGGACATTCTCTCCTCCTTTGACGAGGTGAACGAGGTAGTTTATTTTAAAATATTATGCTAAATTTAAAATCTGATAAGGTTGTAGCAGGAGGATAAAGTTTGATTTCTTCAAACTCTTTTCAGTTTGAGAGGTTAAAAAGTTTAAGAAGCAATCTTTATAGAGAGGCAAAGATTGCAAAATTCAAAAGAATTCTTGATATTGGTTGTGGAGATCTCAAAGTTGCAAAGGAAATAAAAGAAAGGTCTAAAGGTGATATATTTGCTCTTGACCTTAAAAAGGATTTTATCTCAAAAGATGATGTTTTCTTTGTCCATGCTAATTTAAGTGAGATTCCATTTAAGAATGATTCAATGGATGCTGTTACAGCAAGTTTCATTTTTCTATGGGTTAAAGGCATTAAAAGGGCACTCCTTGAGATAAAAAGAGTTCTTTCTTTAGATGGAAAATTGATAGTTTTATCAGAACCAAATCTTATTGAAAGAGAAGACGAGTTTGACTCTAACTTTTCATCAATCTTTAAAAAATCTCTTGAAGAGATGGGAGCAAAACTTGAACTTGAGAACGAATTAAAGGAAAATCTCAAATCTCTTGGATTTAAAGGCAATTTGAAAAAGACGGCAGGCAAGGTTGTGATTGAAGATAAAAGTGAAATTCTTGAAGAGGTTGAGTTTCTTTTAGACAACGGAAAAATAACAAAAGAAGAAGGCAAAAATTTCAATAGAAAAATAATGAATTTTCCGTCTTTAAGCGTCTATCTTCCTATCCTCTACGGGATTTTTACTCTTTGATTGTTCCGTTATTCCATAAATGACTCCGATTATTAAAACAATTGCAAATGGATAAAAGAGAGTCTCAGGCTTTTCAATAAAGATAAAATAGGCAAGGATCGAAGAAACTATCGGTTCAAGTAAAATCCCTAATTGAACTTTGTATGCCTCAAGGTGTCTAACAGAATAGTTCAAAAGAGAATGGCCAACAAAGGAGGGGATTAAAGCCATTAAAAAGAACATCAAATAGGTTTTTTGAGAAAATCCTCTCATCTGAGTTCCACTTATCAAACCGACGATTAAAATCATCATTGAAGATGTAAAATAGATTGAAAAAAGCCAGATTGAAAGAGGAATTTTATCTTTCACGCTTCTTCCCGTTATCAAGTAACAGGAGACAAAAATTGCTGCAAGAAGGGCAAGAATATCTCCTAAAAGATGACCACTTCCCTTTCCTGAATCAAGAAAACCAATTCCTGCAATTGAACAAAGGGCAATTGAAATTGAGACAAAACCTCTTAAAGAAACCTTTTCTTTTAAAAAGACCATCCCCAAAATCGCTGACCATATTGGTTGAGTTGCAACAATTACTAAAGAAGATGAGACGGTTGTCAATTTTACAGAAGCGTTCCATGTTATAAAATGAAAAGAGAGAAAAAAAGAGGTGAGAAACATTTCTGGAAAAAGTTTAAAAATTTCTCTAACTTTTCTTAAATTAAAAAGAACTATCGGTAGAACAAAGATTGAAGCAAGAAGGTTTCTGTAAAATGCAATTGCGATTGCATCCGCATCCGCAAGCCTCACGAGAATCGCAGGAAAAGATGTTGCAAAAAGTCCAATTGTTAAAAGTAAAAAAACCTTACTTCTCTTCTCTTCCATCAACCTATAATGACAGAATAAAAAAAAAATTTCAAAAAAAGGAAAAGGAAGTAGATAATGAGTGTAAATCTCTGTAAGAGCAACGCCAATTTCTTGTCAAGCAATTTAAGTAGCGCACCGAAACTCAGGTTGTTGAGCAATTAAAGATGACACCGAATTAGACTTTTTAATTTTTGTTTTTGCTTTCATTTTTTTCTCCTTATTGAGTCTAAAAAGTTTGGTTACTGCTTCCTCTAATTTTCTTTTTAGTTGAAGCGGGTTGAGGTTTTTATATTTTTTCTTTAATACCTTTTTCTGTTCATTAGTGATCTCATCAGATTCCATAAGCCATTGATATGGGGTTTGGGGTGGATAGTATCTTCTTGTTATGTGCCCTTTGTTTCGTTCTTTTATCTTGATTCTTAAGACGGGATGAAAGGAGTTTCTGTATAGTGATGTTAGTTCATAAATCTCGTTTAACTGAGTTATTTCTTCTTCGGTATCGTATCTTAAATAACCAACGGATTGCCTGATTACCGCTCCATTTGACTGTTCCACAAAGCAATTGTCATTTTTTTTATAGGCTCTTGATCTTGTGAATGTTAGGTTTGTTTCTTTAGTATATTGGTATAGGTGATAGTTGATAAAATTACTTCCGTTATCGGGATGAATTTCTTTCCACGCACCGGGCATTTTTACTCTTAAATTATTTATAGCCTTAAGAGTCCTTTGTTGTCCTTTTCCCATTATCGCCTCTGCTTCAAACCAATAAGAACCAACATCAATTGATGATATCGTTATAGCATATTCTCCAGAGGCGGACTCTCCCGCATGCTCTACTGGGTCAAGCTGGATGTATCCCGTCTTGTCCCTGTCATAATCACAGCTCATCTTTGTCTTTATCTTTTGCATTAAAAGTGGGTTGCTCTTTGCATTGTTTGACCTCCTTTCATCCTTTGCTTTATTCTTTTCATGAGTAAGCATCTTCTCCATAGTTCTTGCTGACATTTGCTGAAGCTTCTTTGCCTGTAATTCAGATACCCTAATTATATGAAAATTCCTTAACCTTGAAAGTTCACTATTTACAATCTCCTTTAGTGCAGCACTACAGGGACAATTAAATATTTCCCAGATTTTTGCAAGAGGTGCCTTTAGATCATCAGTATAATATTTTTCCCTACTTCTTGTTATGGGTCTTTTGAGGTCATTTGAAACAGAAAGTTGCCTGATAATATGCTTCCTGCTTAAGTCCAATGTTTTCTCTGCCCCGTCAAGTAATTCACCTTTTCCTTTTTTGGAACACTTCAAATAATCATCCCTTAAATCATTTAAATAGTCTCTTTTGCTTTTCATTTTCATTCCTTTTCCTCCTCAATAAAATACTTGAGGATACAATAAAAGTTTTAGTAGTAGTAGTGGTGGTGTGGGAATGTGGGAAAAGGGAAGGCAAAGCCTTAACATTGTGGGAAACCTTCAGGTTTTCCATAATGTGTCCCTTTTTCCAAGATGTGTGGAAAAGTTGAAGACTTTTCCATACATCGTCAATTCCACACCCTTTTCTTCAGCATTTAAAACCACTTCTTTTTTCCTTCCATTATCACAAAATTTCGGTGATAAATTA
>DHFQ01000052.1:8877-15011 GCA_002402325.1 Candidatus Aminicenantes bacterium UBA4820 | reverse complement strand
AAAGGGGAGAAGGTAGTAAGGATAGTAGAAAAACCTAAAAAGCCAGAATCAGATTACGCGGTAACGGGAATCTATTTTTACGATTCAGCCGTATTTGAAATCATAAAGAAACTTAAACCAAGCAAAAGAGGAGAACTTGAAATTACTGATGTGAACAATGCCTACATTGAAAAAGATGAACTTGGATACGATTTTTTGAAAGGTTACTGGACTGATGCAGGAACTTTTGAAAGTTTGAAAGTTGCAAATCAGTTACTGGAGGGAAAATGATAGAAGGAGTTAGAACAAAAAAATTAAGTTTTATTCCCGATGATCGCGGAAGGTTGATTGAAATTTTAAGATGCGATGAAGAGGTTTTTGAAGGTTTTGGCCAGGTTTATATAACAACGACCTATCCCGGTATCGTGAAGGCGTGGCACTACCACAAACTTCAAAAAGATAACTTCGTCTGCCTCAAAGGGATGGTGCGACTTGTCCTTGCTGATATGAGGGAGAATTCAAAGACAAAAGGAGAAATAAACGAATTTTACATTGGGGAATACAATCCTCTTTTTGTTCAAATTCCTGAAGGCGTTTATCACGGCTGGAGATGTATTGGGACTGAAGAGGCAATAGTTTTAAATGTTCCCACAAAGCCATACAACCATAAAGAACCCGATGAATACAGACTTCCTGCTCACAACAACGGAATAATTGATTTTGATTGGTCTATAAAGGATAGATGAGAAAAAAGAGAGTTTTGCTTCTTGGTTCAAATGGGATGTTCGGCTCAGATGCCATTTCAATCTTAGAAAAGAACGAGTTTGAGGTTTTTCCCTTAGACCTACCTGAGGTTGATATAACCGATTTAAACTCTCTTGATAAAACTTTCAAAGAAAGAAAGCCAGAGATGGTGATCAATGCCTCTGCCTACACAGATGTTGATGGGGCAGAAAGAAACAGGGAGTTATGTTTTAAGGTTAACGCTTTTGGTGCCTTAAATGTTGCAAAAGTTTGCAAAGATTTTAATGTTTTTTTGGTTCACATTTCAACAGATTATGTCTTTCCCGGAGATAAGAAGGAAGGTTATCTTGAAGAGGATGAAATGGGACCATCTGTCAATACTTATGGTGAGAGCAAACTTCAAGGAGAGATCAAAATAAAGGAAATCCTTGATAGTACTAACTTTCTTATCTGCAGGACGCAGTGGCTTTACGGAAAAAAGAGAAACAACTTTGTAAAAAAAATTGTCTTTATGACAAAAGAGAAAAGTGAAATTGAGATAATTGATGATCAATGGGGCGTTCCAACATGGACAAAAGACCTTGCAGAGCAAATTGTCTATCTAATTAAAAATAACTTTTGCGGTTTTGCCCACACAGTTGGAGGCGGAGGACCAATAACCTGGTATCAATTTGCCAAAGAGATAGTAGAACTTTTAAAAAGCAATTGCATTGTAAAGCCAATCTCATCTGAAAAGTTAAAAAGAGATGCTAAAAGGCCAAAATATGGCTTTTTAAGAAACACAAAGATTCCGAAAGAGTTTGTAAGGAACTACAAGGAGTCTTTGAAAATGTATTTAAAGGAGGAGTCATTTATATGAAAAACATTCTTGTTACAGGAGGAGCTGGGTTTATCGGAAGCAACTTTGTAAGAAGGTCATTAAAATTAAAAAAAGATTGGCGCATAGTAGTCCTTGACGCCTTAACTTATGCAGGAAATCTTGAAAATCTAAATGGTCTTGAGGATGAATACAAGGATAGATATTCCTTTAATAAACTTGATATAAAAGACAAAGAGGGGGTTTTCAAACTCTTCGAAAGAGAGAACTTTGATGGAGTTATAAATTTTGCAGCAGAGAGTCATGTTGATAGGTCAATTCTTGGACCTCTAATTTTTGTTGAAACAAATGTTCTTGGAACGGTCAATCTTCTTGAAGCATCAAGAAAATATTTTAAAGATGGTGAAAAAAGATTTCTTCAAATTTCAACGGATGAGGTCTATGGAGCGCTTGGAGAAGATGGCTCTTTTACGGAGGAGACAAAGGTTGATCCATCATCTCCCTATTCTGCAAGTAAAACTTCAGCAGACCTTTTTGTCCTTGCCTACACCAGGACTTACGGCTTGAATGTTGTAATTACGAGGTGCTGCAACAACTATGGGCCTTACCAGTTTCCTGAAAAGTTGATTCCCTTTATGATTAAAAGGGCTTTAGATAATGAACCTCTTCCCGTCTATGGCGATGGAAGAAATGTCAGAGATTGGATTTATGTTGATGACCACAACGATGGAACAATTCTTGCCTTTGAAAAGGGAAAAATAGGAGAGGTCTATAACCTTGGAGCGAGGTGTGAAAAAAGAAACATTGACCTTGTCAAGATAATTATTGAGAAACTGAAAAATAATTTAAAAGATAGAAAAGATTTCAAAGAGCCTCAAATTAACTTTGTGAAAGATAGGCCTGGACACGATTTTAGATATTCAATTGATCCATCAAAGGCTGAAAGAGAATTGGGTTTCAAAGCGAAAGTCTCATTTGAAGAGGGGATTGAAAAAACAATTAAATGGTACATTGAAAATGAAGGATGGTGGAGGAGAATCATCTCTGGTGAATACCTTGAATATGTAAAAAAGCAGTATGAGGATGCCAAATAAAATGAATAATGAAAAAATGTTTGATCTTATAAAAAAAGAACCTTCAAACTCAAAAAAGCAACTTCTTATGGTCAGTTATGTAACAAAGATACTTGAAGAAAAGAAAAAACCATCTCCAATCGTTGTTGGAGGATGTGCTTTATCCTATACTTAAGAGAAATTTATTCAAGTCTTGATGTTGATATTGTTTATCCTTTTGAAGATGACCTCAGAGAGGTTTTTGACCTTTTTGGATTTAAAAAAGAGGGCAGATATTTTATTCAAGACGAACTAAGGATTGTCATTGAAATTCCTTCTTCCACCTTAAGTGGAGATGAAAATAGGGTGGAAACAGTGGAATTTGAGAATGGCTTATATTGCAAAATCATAGGCATTGAAGACCTTTTGATTGATAGGGTAAATGCCTGCAAATATGGGAATTCAAAGATTGATTGTGAAATGGCACAACTTCTTTCTTTAAAATATGGAGATCAAATTGACTGGAATTATATGATAAAGAAAGCAGAAGAGCCACAAAATGACATCGCTAAAGAGATCGAACAATTAAGGAAAAAATCAAATGAAGAAAAGAGTTAGAAAGTTTGATGAAATAAATCCAATCGAATTTCTTTTATTACGACAAAAACTTGGCTTTGGAAAATATCGCAAGGTTGGAAAAAGAGATAATGAGAAATTAAAAATTCTTTTAAGAGTTGCCCTTGAAAGAATTCAAGAAATAGAAAAAGATGACTTCATTGAAATTGGAGAGAGAAAAAGAAGGGTGAAAGTCTAACTTATGACATCCATTCTTGTTACTGGTGGTGGAGGTTTTGTCGGTGGAAACTTTGTAAGGTTAGTTCTGAAACAGAAGCCCGACTGGAAAATGTTTATCGTTGACAGGATGGGTGGAAGGAAGATTACACCACCACTTGAGGGGCTAAAAGAAAAGTACGGGGAGAGAATAAATCTTTATAGGTTTGACTTGAACGATGATAAACTTAAAGACCTTTTTAAAGAAAATCAATTTGATTATGTTTTACATTTTGCGGCAAAAAATCCATCCGGAAAGGAGATGGGAGATCCTTACCAGTTTGCTGAAGTTAACATTGAAAGAAGTGTAAGACTTCTTGAAGAGGTTAGAGATTTAAGCAAATTTAAAAAAGTTAGATGTGTTCATCTTTCCTCTTATGAAGTTTATGGGACAATGAATGAAGTTAGTTTTAGTGAGGATAGTCCGCTTTCTCCAACCACTCCCTATGCTGCAAGCAAGGCGGGTGCAGACCTTTTTTCACTTGCGTATCACAAAACTTTTGGAATTGATGTAATTTCAACGAGAACAACAAATATCTATGGTCCATTTCAATCGGAAGACAAATTTATTCCAATGATTATTAAAAGGGCAATAAATGGTGAAGAGATACGGGTCTTTGGCGATGGAAGCACAATAAGGGATTGGATATATGTTGATGACCACAATAGAGGAGTTTTGAAGGTTCTTGAAGAGGGGAAATCGGGGGAGGTTTACAACATTGGTGCTAACTGTGCAAAAAGGCAGGTTGAAGTGATTGATGAAGTTTTAAAAAATGTTGCGAAGATTAAAAAAGTTAAATTTGAAGAAATTAAAAAACTCGTGAAATGTGAAAAGGGAAGAGCGGGGGAGGATAAAGAGAGAAGGCTTGATTCATCAAAGATTTATAATGAACTTTCCTTTAAGCCCTCTGTTACTTTTGATGAGGGAATAAAAAGAACGGTTATGTTTTTTTTAAAAGTTGAAAAGGGAGAAAAAGATGTTTAAAAAAATTTTAATCTTATCTACGCTAATCTTAGTCTTTAGTCAAGCATTTTATTCTTACGAAGAGCCTCCCAAAACATTACTTGAAAGAAAGGAAGTTCAAAAAAGAAATGAAAAAATAAAAGAGGCTAAAATAAAAATGACAATCTCTTACAAATATAATATTGCCGATGGGAAAGAGACCGATTTAAAATTTAAAATAATTGAGCAGGAATTTAATCAGGCAGGACAACTGACATATCTTTCAACCTTCTTTGTCAATGGTATTAAAGACAAATACGAATATAAATATGATAAAAACTCAAATAGGGTTGAAGAGAAAATTTACGATGGAGCAGGAAATGTCGTCAAAAGGAATGAATTTATTTATGATGATGAGGGGAAAATTCTTGGAGTAAAAAGTTATGGGAAAAAGGGAGAATTGCTTGAGAGTGTTACTTACTATTATGATAATGGAAAAAGGTTGATTACAGAGAAAAGATACAAGGAGGGTAAAATCCTGTTTCTAACTACCGATTATGAATATGGCAACGATTACGACTTGTTTTACCCTCTCCTTATAGAAAGGTTTGATGACCAGAACCACCTTGTTTCAAAAACGGAGAATCAAATCGGAAGTAATGGGAAGGTTGTTGAAAGCATAACTTATGATAAAGATGGAAAAAGGATTTCAAGGGTTCAATATGAACACGACAGCAATGGAAATGTTACAAAAAAGAGCGATTACGATAAGGATAATTCCCTTACCTCTTATGAACTCTACTCTTATTCAAAAGAAGGTGTTTTAAGTGAAATAAGGGTCTTTAATTCCTCAAAAAAATTGACAACACTAATTAAAAATGAGTTTGAGTATTTTGATAAAAGAAATGAGAAGGCAAAGGGAGGAAAAGAGGCTGGCGTTACAGGTTAAACAATTGTGAGTAGACAATAAAATACTCATTTGCAAAAGTGGAGAAGAGACTCTATGGGTTATCTCCTCAAAAAAAAATAATAACTTTTTAAAAAGCAGCATAAATTAGAAATGGGTATTGTATCAGCGAGATTTTCTCAATTGTCAGATAAAAGGTTGCCAGATAAAATGGATGAACTTTATGAGTCTACTTGAGAAATTGATTGATATTTTCTATAAGTTAGCGACGAGCGGTAGAAGTGTCAGGACTTTACTTACACCGGTAGGAGCAATTTTCATTTTTGCCGCTGTTTTTCGCTATTTTTTACAGAAAGATTCAATTCAAGAATTGGTAGAACACACCGGAGACAAAAAGGTCTTAAATTGGCTAAAGGGAAATAACAGCAGATGATGAAAATTATACTTCACGATTTTATTGGGATTATTGTGAAAGAACATCGCCTAACAGCGGATAAAAGACTTCACTTCGGTCCGTCCAAATTTTCCTAACGAAAACTTCCTTTATCCGCAAACCGTTAGGCGAAAGGGCGGTTTTAAATAAATTAAACCCATTAGAAACAATAAGATGAAAACAACACATAAAATAATAATCGGTGATTCAAGACAAATGAAGGAGATTCCTGATGAATCGGTTCATCTTATTATTACATCTCCTCCATATTGGCAACTGAAGGATTACGGAAACGGAAAGCAGATAGGTTTTAATGATACTTACGAAGAATATATAAACCATCTTAATTTGGTTTGGAACGAATGCCACAGGATTTTACATAAAGGTTGCCGATTATGTATTAATATCGGCGACCAGTTTGCTCGTTC
>DHFQ01000052.1:0-8845 GCA_002402325.1 Candidatus Aminicenantes bacterium UBA4820 | reverse complement strand
TTATCTGGCAGAAAGTTACAACTTGCCATACAACCGGTGGAGCAACAGTAATGGGGTCCTTCCCTTATCCAAGAAATGGGATTCTTAAACTTGATTATGAATTTATCTTAATTTTCAAGAAGTATGGCGATCCGCCAAAGGTGAATAAGGACATTAAAGAAAAGTCGAAAATGACTAAGGAGGAATGGAACCAATACTTCGCGGGGCATTGGAATTTTTCGGGAGAAAAGCAGGATAAACATCTGGCTATGTTTCCAGAGGGAGGAATAATATCATGAATGAAAGTCTTGTTCAATGGGTTTTGTTGAAGAGGCCCGAATACCTACAGGAAAAGCTCGGGTTTGAATTAGGGAGGAAACTAGGAGAAAATTACACTACTGAACAGGGTAGAATAGACTTTGCTTTTGAAACAAGAAATGAAATATTAGTCGTAGAACTTGAAACAGGAATAGATAATAAAGCAAAATTTGAATATTGCACTGAACAGGTGAAGCGATACAAACACATCAATTTTGTTACAGAAAAGCCTGTGAAATTTGTTATTTTATTTGACGAAGAAAATACTTCCCCCAGATTTATAAGACAATTGCGGAATTTTTGTGAGGAATTAGATATCCTCCTAAAGACTTATTCTATTTTAGATATCCAGGAACTATATAAAAAATGTTTAGAGGAACTTAGTAAAACCACGGGGATGTACCTTGGTCCACCTGTGGCAATGGATGTGGTTTATCTTCGTTGGCTTAATAAAGTTATCAAACCTTTTTATGATAAACAAGTTGATGCGTTGCCTCTTGAAACAGTAGAAAATGTTTTCAGGTCCAGAACAAGTTTTGGTGTGTATATAAATTTGGCTAAATATTTTGAATTGATAGAAAAAAGGCAAAATGGGAATATAGAACTAACGGGTTATGGAAAACGGTTTAGAGATAATTACAATGCTGAGATAATTCAGTCAAGAGCCACCATGCCAGCACTGAGCACTGAGCAAAAAAGAGTTTTGTTAGAAGTTTTAACCAATGGCGTTTTTACTAAAAGTAAAGTAAATATCTATTATTTTCTTAGATTTGTACATCTTACAAATGGTGATTGGTTACCGAAATCTGGCACACCTCAAGATGCAGAGAAATTGAAATTCGTTAATTTTTTAGTTGGCAAGAGCTACAGATGGACTACTGTAAGAGAGTTTCTTCTATTTACTTGTAATCAGTGTGAAGAACTTGATTTGGTAGAAAGAATGAGACTCTCTACATCCATGTATGATAGAATGGTTTTAACAACTTTAGGGTCAAGAGTTCTTGGATATTTAGAATTATACTTACATTTGAAAAGGGAACAACTTCAAATACCACTACAAATCTGAGGAGGAGTTAAAAATTTTGGATCAATGCCTTTCGGAAAACTTCAAGAAAAATAGCGATGGCTTGTATGAAATCTATGACAGATTCTCTTTTGACAATATTTTTAGACTGCTCTTGAACAATGATTTTGAATATGATGATGCTTTAAATTTTATTCTATGTAATTGTTCATTAAGTACTCTTGTGTTTCAAGAAAGAATCTGTAATAAACATTATTTGAATATTTCTACTGATGAGACGATATCTAATGATCTAAGAGATTTAAGAAATCAAACTCTCTTTGGGATTGTTGCAAGTAAGTATTTAGATATCGAAAACAAAGTTGGTCCAGTCTCAGAATTGATATGAAAGTGCTCTCCTAAATCATTAAAAGAATGGGAAGAGCATTACTACAAAAAGGTCTATCCAAAACAGCATTTGGAAGAACTTGGGAGAAGGCTATACATAAAGATAACTGAAGTATATCAAGTAGAATTAGAAAGCATAACAGAAGAGACTTGTATTGATTTTATCATCAATTTGGTAATTGGTAGAACTTACGATGGCTATCAGTCTGAAATACAAACCATTTATGGGCAATTGCAAGAGGCATTAGTCGTTAATGTGGAACCCAAAATCCGACATTGCTATAAAGCGTTGTTATCAAAAGATAATAGCAGTAAGAATTTAACATCAAAACGAGAATCACCTATCAGGTGAAAGATAAAGGGATGGTAGGGAACATAGANNGTAAGATGCGAGGAAGACAAGGGAGATAGAACTTGGTATTGTTAGCCATTTCTTTGATGATCATATTGATTGTTTTTTCGGCGGTAATTTGCAGAAGATTGAACATACCGTTGATTTTAATATCTCTTTCAATTGGAATAATATTTGGTAGTGATGTAACAGGATTGATATATTTTGATGACACGCAGTTAGCTAAAGAATTGGCTAATATGGCATTGATTTTCGTGCTGTTTGCTGGAGGATTTGACACTAAATACTCTAATTTAAAACCTGTAATAAAGCCAACGATGATATTGGCTACTGTCGGTGTTTTACTTACCGCAAGTATTGCTGCAATCGTTTTTTGTGTAATATCAGGATGGCCTTTGCTTAAATCAATGCTACTTTGCACCATCATTTCTTCAACTGATGCTGCGGCAGTTTTTTCGATTTTACATAATAGGTCAATAAATAAAAATGTCTCTTTAATTGCGGAAATAGAATCTGCCGCTAATGATCCTATGGCTATTACTTCTACAATATTTATCATTCAATTGATGATTAACTCAAAAATCAGTGGCTTTGTTTCAATATTTCTATTTATTTGGCAGGTGGTTGGTGGTGTAGCATTTGGAATTGTAATAGGATTTATTGGTGTATATCTCTTTAATAAAATCAGGAATATTGATGTAGGTTATTTTTATTTACTGCTAATAGGAATGATTTTATTTAGTTTTGGATTTACAGATTTTTGTAAAGCGAGTGGGATGTTATCAGTATTTTTTACGGGTTTAATAATGGGGAATAAAAAATTTTCATATAAAAACGGTATTTCATCTTTTACGGAAACATTAGCGTTTATCTCAAATGTTATGTTGTATGTTCTTTTAGGGTTGCTCGTGTTCCCCAGAAATTTTTCAAAAATCTGGTTACCTGGAGTCCTGTTATTTTTGGTAGTAACATTTATTGGCAGACCTATTACGGTATTTATATGCACGCTTTTTACAAAGTTATCTTTAAAAGAGCAAATATTTTTAAGCTGGAGTGGAATCAGGGGATCTGTGCCGATAGTTCTGGCGACATATCCAGCGGCTGCCGGGCTTGATAATCAACATCAAATATTTAATATAGTCTTCTTTGCTGTTACTTTATCAATAATAGTTCAAGGCGCAACCATCCCTAAATTTGCCGATATATTGAAATTAAGTTCAAAAAGAACAAGTAAAGGAAAAGCAGGGATGGATTTAGTAACGATACACGAAACTAATTATGAATTAATAGAAATATTCATAGATGACGAGACATTTAAAGGAGAATGTAAAATTTCAGATCTGTCTTTGCCTATAGGAACCACAATAACTATGATAAATAGAGGTGGTTCTATAGTTGCTCCTTCAGGGCACACTATAATTTATCCGGGAGATATTCTTTTTGTACTGGTTGATAAAAACAAAATTGATGAATGCACAAAAGCAATACTGAGAATGTTTTTAAAAAAATAGTTGCAATTCTATGATATTAAAACAAAACGGCGCCGACTTAAGATACAAGAAATGGCTAAAAATAAAGAAGAAAGTCACATTCATTTAAAATCGCTTGGAGAGGTTCACTCTTCAGTCAATACACAGCAGCCAAATATTTTTAGAAGGATATTTGCTTTTGCTGGTCCTGCATATCTTATAAGCGTAGGATATATGGATCCGGGCAATTGGGCTACAGACCTTGAAGGCGGATCAAGATTTGGATATAACCTTATCTGGGTAATCCTTATGTCAAATCTCGTTGCCTTGATACTCCAGACATTGTCTGCAAGGCTCGGAATCGTTACGGGGAAAGACCTTGCGCAGGCATGCAGGAGTGAATATTCAAAGACAACATCGTTTATTTTGTGGATACTTGCGGAAGTTGCAATTGCAGCGTGCGACCTTGCTGAAGTTTTAGGAACAATTTTAGGCTTAAATCTTCTTTTCAAACTTCCGCTTTTATGGGGAGCGGTCATCGCACTTTTTGATACTTTCTTATTACTTGCAATTCAAAGGCTCGGTATCCGTAAAATGGAACTCTTTATTGTGTCAATGATAACAGTTATTGCTCTTGGCTTTATTGTAAATCTCTTTCTTGCAAAGCCTGAATGGAAAAGTGTTGCATCGGGATTCATTCCATCTTTGCCCGAAGGATCGTTATATATTGTTCTTGGAATTATTGGTGCAACGGTTATGCCTCACAACCTTTACCTCCATTCTGCTCTCGTTCAGACAAGGAAGGTTTCACGGATTGTTGATTCTAAGGCTGCAGCCTTGAGATACAATTTGCTTGATTCTGCTGTTGCTTTAAATGTCGCTTTCTTTGTAAATGCGGCAATTCTTGTTCTCTCTGCATCAGTTTTTTATAAAAATGGAATTGTCGTTACTGAAATTCAGCAGGCTAACAAACTCCTTGAACAACTTGTTGGAAGTAATTTTGCATCGATTGCCTTCGGGTTGGCGCTTTTATGCTCGGGTCAAAGTTCGACAATTACTGGAACTCTTGCAGGGCAAATAGTTATGGAAGGGTTTATTCATATAAGATTAAATCCTGTAATAAGAAGGCTACTTACCCGTTCGCTTGCCCTTTTGCCTGCTGTAATAGTTATCGCCATTTCAGGAGATAAAGGCACATATAAACTTTTGATATTGAGTCAGGTGATACTGAGCCTTCAACTTCCATTTGCAATAATTCCACTCATTCAATTTACGAGTAATAAAGTAAAAATGGGGAAATTTGCAAGTAATTTGCCACTTAAATTATTAGCATGGGTTGTCTCTATTATAATCATTATCTTAAACGCAAAACTTCTATTTGATAAATCGGTTTCATTTCTCAAAACTTATCCCTCCTATCTTTTATCAGGGTTGATAATAACTCTATCCCTTTTGATCGGCTTTTTTCTTTTATATCTACTCTTGTTTCCAATTTTCAACAAAGGAAAAGGCTGGAAGGGAGAGCATATCGAAGGTGCTGAAGGAGTGATTGAAAAGATAGAAACCACGCCGATAAAGAACATTGTTGTTGCACTCGGAAGGGATGGAAGCGATGCTCAGGTCATAGGAAAGGCTCTAAGCCTTGCAAAAATGGGTGATTCGTTGATTACTTTACTGCATGTTGCAGATTCAGCGGCGGGAAGCGTTTATGGAACTGAAATATACGATGAACACACAAGAAAAGATGAGCAATACCTTGTTGAGATAGCGGAGCAGATAAGGAATTATGGAGTTCCAGTCGAAATAGCCCTCGCCTTTGGGAATCCCGCATCGGAGATAATCAAATTTGTTACCTCACACAAAACTGATTTACTTGTGATGGGCGCTCATGGTCATCGCCTTCTTTCAGACATTTTACTTGGAGAAACAGTTGATCCCGTGAGGCACAAATTGAGCATCCCCATTCTTGTTGTAAGATGATCATTGGAAGTGGGGATACAATTAGAAGCGACAATCATTTATCACACAAAAATTTCATGGCATTATGTAAAAAAGCGATATAATATTGTATGGAGGTAGGAAGTTATGAAGAAAATACCTTTTACTGATAATTATGATGATTTATCAACAGGGAGAGGATACCAATTCAAATTCTTTTGTGAGAGATGTGGCAATGGGTTTATGAGCAGTTTTCAAAAATCAACAGTTGGAGTGGCAGCGGGAGTTATGGGAATTGTTGGAAGTTTTTTGGGAGGCACAGCAAGAAGGATTGCATCAACCACAGAAGAGGCTCATAGAATGACATCAGGAGTTGCCCACGATAAAGCTTTTGAAGAAGCGATAGAGGAGATCAAACCTTCATTTGTTCAATGTCCAAGATGTTCAAAGTGGGTTTGCAAGGAAAGATGCTTCAATAATGACAAAGGGCTTTGCAAGGAGTGTGCCCCGGATGTTGGAGTTGAAATGGCTGCAGCACAGGCATCAAGAACCGTTGAGGAAATTCACGCCCACGCACAGGTTGCTGAAAAAGATTTGCCCAGTAATGTTGATTGGAAGGAAAAAAGAGTAAAGGCTCTTTGTCCAAAGTGCGGAGTTTCTCTTAGTGGAAATGTCAAGTTCTGTCCCGAATGTGGAGAGGAACTCTATACAAAAGAGAAATGCCCCAAATGTGGTGCGGAGTTATCAGGAAATTCCAAATTCTGCCCTGAGTGCGGAAACAAGTTGATATAGAGATTTGATTTTTGCAGGTGGTGAAGTAAGAGGTAAAACTGAGGAATAGAAGTGATAAAAAACAGTGAAGAACTCTTAAAATTTGAAGACGAATTTCAGAGAAAAACAAAAGTGGATGTGATGAAGAATTTTCAAATTGTGGAAGAGATGTACGATGAGGCAGTCGCATTAGGAGTTATGCCACCAAAGGCAAAACTTGATGGACTGGAAATTGATATAAAAATTGCAAGGGTGGTAAACAGTGTTTAAAATAATTCTTGAGAAGGTAGTTAAAGAATTATCAAAATTTAATATTCCTTATGTCATAGGGGGACAGGCAGTGCTCCTTTATGGAGAACCGCGCTTAACCCGGGATATAGATATAACTTTAGGAGTAAAGCCGGATGAGTTAAAAACAATTATGAACATTGTTAAAAATATAGGGCTAAAGATTTTGGTAAAAGATGTAAAGGAATTTGTTAAGAAAACATTAGTGTTGCCAGTAATGGATGAGAAAAGCGGAATAAGAGTTGACTTCATTTTTTCGTTCACCCCTTATGAAAGGAAGGCAATTGAAAGGGCGAAGGCTATAAAGTTAGGAGAGACAACGGTTAGATTTGCCTCTCTTGAAGATTTGATTATTCATAAGATTATTGCCAGAAGGCTAGGAGACATTGAAGATGTTAGGTCAATTTTGCTAAAAAACCCAGACTTCGATGGTCGTTACATTGTTAAATGGTTGAAGAAATTTGATAGTTCTCTGAATGAGGATTTTTATGAAGTATTCAAGAAGATTAAAAAAGAAACTCTTTCCACATCTTGAAACTAAAAATACACAATCTATGCCTTCCTTCACTCATTTCAAAGCAACTTTTTCCATAGCAGTCGTTTCCTTCGGCATCCTCGCAAAAGAGAAGGTAAAATAGGTATGTTGGTTGGTTACTACATATTTGACGTTTATGAATTGTTTTGGTAAAACATCATTGGAGAAAGGTGGATGATTAAAGAATACCTGAAAAAGATATTTGAAACTAACTCTCATGAAGATGCGAGGGAGGAAAGTTTCTATCCCTGTCTTAGCGAACTGTTAAAAGAATACTCAAAGCAAAAGGAGAGAAATCTTCAGATAACCACTCTTCCCAAAAGAACTGAAGCGGGTAATCCCGATTTTAGAGTATGGGATGGCAGTCAACACATAGTTGGTTACATTGAGGCAAAATCGCCAACAGTTGGAAACTTAAGCGAAATAGAAGATAGCGAGCAATTGAAACGCTATCGCGCTACATTTCCAAATTTAATCTTGACAAATTTTTTTGAATTCAGGCTATATAGGAATGGTGTACTTGTTGAAGGACCTGTTTGTATTGGTAGGCATTATGTTATGTATGAGATGAAAACGGTCCCACCAGCAGAGAAAGAAAAAGAATTTCAGAACCTTTTAGAAAAGTTTTTTTCCTTTTCCCTCCCCAGGGTTTACGATGCAGAGACTCTTGCCAAAGAACTTGCAAGGAGGACAAGATTTTTAAGAGATGAAGTTATTGCTCAAGAGTTAGAAGAAGAGGAAAAAGATAAGAAGGGAGAGATATCTGGATTTTATGAAGCGTTTCGTACATATCTTCTGAGTGAACTTAAAAAGGAAGATTTTGCAGACCTTTATTCTCAGACAATAACTTATGGTCTTTTTGTTGCCCGCACCCGTTCTCACAATGGGTTTAATAGAAAACTTGCCTACGACCACATTCCACAAACAATAGGAATCTTAAGAGATGTCTTCAAGTTCATCTCACTTGGTAAATTGCCAGAGCAGATGGAATGGATAATTGATGACATTTCTGATGTGCTTGCTGTTACCGATGTCTATAAATTACTTGACGAATATTTTCATAAGCACAAAGGTAAGGACCCGATAGTCCATTTTTATGAGACATTCCTTGCAGAATATGATCCGAAAACAAGGGAAAAAAGGGGGGTTTATTATACTCCCGAACCTGTGGTTTCCTATATTGTTCGCTCGCTTCACGAAATCCTGAAGAACCATTTTGATAAAGGAGATGGTTTTGCTGATAAATCGGTAACAGTTTTAGACCCTTCTGCGGGAACGCTCACATTTTTGGCAGAATGTGCCAAACTTGCAGTAACCGAATTTACTTCAAGGTATGGTGAAGGCGGAAAGGAAAATTTTATAAAGGAACATATTCTAAAAAATTTCTATGCTTTTGAATTGATGATGGCACCTTATGCTGTTGGCCATATAAAAATGTCTTTTTTGCTCGAAGAGCTTGGCTATAAACTTAAGGATGATGATAGATTCAAACTTTATCTCACCAACACGCTTGAAATGGAGGAACTTGCAAAAACAAGACTTCCTGGAATGTCCTCCTTATCTGAAGAATCACACCTTGCGAGTAATGTGAAAAGAGATCAACCGATTTTAGTGATACTTGGCAATCCACCGTATTCAGGAATATCATCGAATAGAGGGAAATGGATAGACGATTTGCTGAAAAAAGGCTATACCTGCCCAAATGGTTACAAAGATGACGGCTATTACAAGGTAGATGGCGTACCACTTAAAGAGAAAAATCCCAAGTGGCTTCAGGATGACTA
>DHFQ01000047.1:2437-5983 GCA_002402325.1 Candidatus Aminicenantes bacterium UBA4820 | reverse complement strand
CTTGCGGTGTTAAAAGGATAATTATCTCGTAAAATATAGTGGTTCTGAGTAGGTTAAATCGCTTTTGTTAAAAACTTTTATCTCTACCCTTGTTCCCTTTGGAAGGAGAGATTTTAAATCGCTTCCCTTTTTTCCTATTAGTTTGGTCGCTCCTTTGTATTTAGTCTCAGGGACACTTCTCCCATTTACTAAAATTAGAGAATCCTCAAGAAAATGGTTGCCAAATACAGCAAGTCTAAATGGGTCTTTAATAAGTTTCACAGAATTTATAATCGGCTTTTCAAAACATCCCTTTGTTGAGAAGATTTTTATTTCAGTTGAAAAACTATTTCCTGCGTAGTCTTTTATAGTAACTTTGTATGAGTAATCAGTGCAAAATGAAAGATCATTCAAACTGAAATTGTGTTCATCTGTGAAAGTATCATCATTTATAGAGTTTTGCAGGTCGCCGTTTGTGCCATACTCAAAAAGAAGAGCGGTTGGCTCATCAGTCAAAACTGTAAATTTAACATCTTTTGCATCGTTTATAGCATAAGCAAGAAGTGTTATAGAGGGAGAAGAACAATCAATTTGAGAATTTGCTTCGCTTAAAATTTCCCCTTCCTTGATGTAATAAGCGTATATTGAACCTCCATCTTTTACGCAAAGTTTTTTATCCCCGCTAACACATTGTGAAGTCGTCTCAGTAGTTCCTTCAAATATACCGCTTGAAGGTGAAGTTTGATGAAGTTCAATCTCTTCATACTCGCTCTCCTCATCGCTTTTTGCAAAAATGGTAACTTCACTTAAATTAGTTGCTTTATTATCACTTAACCTTATTTTAACGATGTCATTGCAATTGTAGTTCCTTCTTTCAAAAGAAATCTGAGGTTCTGTTCCAAAACAGGAAGAATTTTTATAAACTCCGCCTATCTCAATATCATCAAGAAAGAAACCTTCAAATTCAGAGGCAGGGTCAGAACTGAATCTCCACCTTATAGAAATTGTTTTTCCTGCATAATTTTTTAAAGAATTGGTGTATCTCTGCCATCCTGACAATCCTTCGTTGAATTGTGGACCACTGAAACATCCTTGATTGTAAGAAAATTTGCAGGAATTTATTGGAGGATCACCCGTCATAAAAAATGAAGAGGGATAGCCCTCATCTGGAGGAAGAGGATTAAAGGTTATACCATTATCCTCTGAAACTTCAACAACAACGCCATCCCAGCCATATTCAAGGTTGTAGTTAGCATAGTAACTCAAAAGAGAATCCTCCGTTGCGACTTTTATCTTTTCAAGAGTCAAAGAGGAACAGGTGTTTGAAGGATAGTTTTCACCATTTTTTGAAAGTGAATAACAATAGTCTCCACCCGGAGTGTAGTTTTGAATCTTTGAAATTGTGAAAGGCTCTTCCAATTTGCAAAAGGCGAAGGTATCACCTCCATCATCTTTTATTGAACCTATCTCTTCGCTTTTTCCTTCGGGCGTGAGGTTAATGAACTTAAGATTTTTATCCTCGTTGCCTCCGTTAGGTCCGTCGTTTGATTTTGTTGAATCTTCACTTCTTACTATGTAATAAAATGTCCTTTCATAAGGGATTGATGAATCTTTGTAACTTAAATCCTTCACCGATTTTGAAATAAGAGTTTGCGATGAAGGCTCAAAATCGGGAGTCATTCCTCTATAGATGTTGTATGAAATTTCATTTGACAATGGACAATTTGAATGCCCTTCATTCCAGTGAAGAGTAACACCACACTCCGAGGTTGATTTATCACTTTCTCCGCTTTGAACTCCATCAAAAGAGGGAAGAAGTGTGCAATTGCCAGTAGAATAAACTGATACAGTAGAAGATTTTTTTCCTTCAAATCCATCTCTGGAAGCCCTCACAAAATAGGAGTAAAGAAACCCTCCCTGAACTTTATTATCAATAAAATGGCTTGTGGTGGATCTTCCAAGAAATGTTTGTGCACCTTCCTTTACTCCCGCCATTTCAATTCTATAAACCGAATACGATGTTGCACCATCAACCAGATTCCATGAAAGTTCAATTCCCGAATTTCCCATATCGGTTGCAGTCAAGTTTAAAGGGGAGGGAAGATCAACTGAAGAGGCATCTTTGATTACAACCAGAGCAAATCCCTGCTTTTGAGAATAGGGTTCATCAAGAGTTCCCTCTATATCGGCACCTTTAACTTTAATTGTCCATAAACCATTTTCGCCATCTTGAATGTTAACCATTTCAACATTGTTTAAAGAATCTTTTGTTCCACCATCTATAGAAAATCCATTTACAAGGTTGTTTCCACGATAAATTTTTTGAGAAGGAGAGACAACCTCAAGGTCAAGGTTATTTACAAGAGTTTTTAAAGAAATTAGAGAGGATGGAGGATCGCTCCAGACGAGGACAACTTTTAAATTGTTTGATGCAGGAATTTCAAAGGAGAACTCTTCTCCCTCTTTCAATCCCGCATAGTTTCTTACATCGTAGGCAATCTCACGCAAGTTGTCTCTCTCATTTTCTTTAAAGTAGCAAAACCTGTCAAGATTTATCCTTCCAAAACCCTCATTAAAATTGGGGAAATCGTTACTCCCAACATCCATCGCTCCCGCTATCAAGGAAGCTTTAATTAAGGCAGAAGAGGGAGAAAATGAGTCTTCGCTATTTGCAGAGCCGGAGGGGTAAAATCCCTTTGTGAAATAGTTCCTGAGTAAAACCGCTCCTCCTGCAAGCGTTGGCGTAGCCATTGATGTTCCGCTCATTGATTTATAAGAGCAGTTTCTATCTTGAGATGAATCATCACCGGAGGCTGATAAGATGTTTTCTCCGGGAGCACATAAATCAGGTTTTATCCTTCCATCCTTTGTTGGACCTTTTGAAGAGAAAGATGAAACTTCATTGCTCAAAATGGAGCCGTGAGTCAAACTCCCAACGGTTATGCAATTTTTTGCGGTCGCAGGTGTATTTATAGATTGAGAGATATATCCGCTGTTTCCAGCGGCAATGCATATTGTAAAGTCATCGTTGTCATAGATAAATTTGTCAACTGAAAATGAATCTGCTGTATAATCTCCATCAGAATTTGCCCCCCACGAATCTGAATGAATTCTCGCCCCCGCCTCGTAACTTGGCTCAAATATTTTTTTGTAATCGTTTGAAAGCCCAATGAGGCATCCAGAAATATCATCACCTGCATCCTGAAAATACAATTTTGCCATTGGAGCCATACCGTCTGCCGTGTCGTGTCCAATGTTTGTAAAAGTTGCCAGATTTTTAAAGTTATCTCCTACAAGTGTGCAGGATGTGTGAGTTCCGTGAAATTCATTTGGTGCATTGCAAATTTGGTTGTTATCATAAGCGGTCGCACCGGGAAGAACAGAATAACAGATAACTTTCTTTGAGAAATCAAGATCCCCTGTTTCAGTAAGAGGAGGATATTGAGCGATTGAATAACCCTGCGAATCATAAGAGAAATAACACATATCGTTATCAAGCCCCGTGTCGCAAACGGTTGCAATCTCCCCATCACCGAGTATTGAATGGTTAAAAATAGATGCGGAGAG
>DHFQ01000047.1:661-2335 GCA_002402325.1 Candidatus Aminicenantes bacterium UBA4820 | reverse complement strand
CTCAGCCTCTCAAATTGATTTGACAAACTTAAACTTCCTATAAAAAATGTTTTCTTTGTCATTTCAAAAATTTCTTTTGAAGAAACATCTTTTTTTATCAGACATTCAACTATCAAAGGCGATCTCCACTCAAGGTTAACCAATGGATCAATCTTATATTGAGGTTTGTAATAAAAAGCCATACCACCCTTTTTTAGAATTTGTGATAAATCTTTATAAGACAATGTTAATAGATAACAATCCTTTTCAACCTTTGAAATAAAAGAGATTCCACTATTTTTATTTTTTAAATTTTCTATTTCACTTTGTGAAATTCCTTTTTGAAAGAAAATAATAAAATTCCTTTCACCTGAAAAAGGCGAAATTGCTTCTTCGTTTCTCAAATCTAAATCTACATATTTAAGCTTAATACTCCCTTCTTTCATTCTCTCAATTTCTGGAAAATTGAGTGGAGCAGTCGCTGAATCAAGGTAGGGAGTTGAACACAAAACTGAAATACAAAACAACATAAAAAAAGAACAGATTAAAATATTTTTCATAACATTTTCCTTTTAAACTGTTGAAAGATGATCAATAATTTCTCTTACACTTCCTGAAACATTTTTGAAGACTTGAATTCCTGCATCCTCGAGAATCTTCATTGCATCATCGCCAATCTCTTTCACACCAATTTTTTTTACTTTAAGTTTTATCAAGAGTTCAGCACTTTTAACACCCGCACCAACTTTTAGTTTTGCAAAATTCTTGTTATCAATAATTTTAACGACTCTTCTTTTTGTATCTGCAACAAAAATATATCTGCCTTTCCCGAAACATCCGCACACTTTTCCATCAAAATCCTTTTTATTTGAGCACACTGCTATTATCATAATTAATCAATCTCCATTGAAAATTTTTCTTTTTCCTGAATTCTTCTCGTATATCCCCTTTTAAAAAGCAAATTCAAGCCTTTATGCCTCAACGAATAAAGCTTATTTTCTCTTCTAATTAAAGACGCATCCTCCATCCACTTAAGATAGGATAGCGTTGCACCAAGTGATATTCCCAATCTTGACGCAATTTCGGTTAAATTAACCTTTGAATCATTTTGAGAAAGCATCTCTGCAATTTCAATGAGGACACTCTTTCCCCTTGAAGTCAAAAGTGCAGTTTCCCACTCAAATTGGAGGTTTTGAAGAAGAAGATTTTCATTCCTTTGAAACTGGTGATAAAAAGGCGGAAGGTCTCCATTTGACTCAAATTCAATAGCGAAAAAGGGAAGCGATTTTTCATTAAAAGTTTTCTTAAAACTTTTAAAGTATTTCAAAAACCTTGTCTCAAAGATTGAGCCACTTTGAGATGTCTTTTTAAGAATTTCTTCAAAAAGAGTGTCCTTCCTTCTAAGTGATTGCAAATAGTGAGAATTAAAGATCGTTACAGGCTCACCATTCTCAAAAAAATTACAGACTTTTCGCAACGATGTTTTCGAAGCATCAAAAATTTTCCCTCTTGAAATTGGAATCTCATAGCCATAGTCAATCCTTACCAAAAGAGCGGACTTCCTATCCCAGTTTTTCAAAAGTTCCATTTCCTTAATCATCAAGTTAAATTTAACAATTTAAAAGGGCAACTTGTCAAGTTTTCAAAAAATTTTAAAGCAAGGCACAAATAAGAAAGGGCTGGCAAGCCAGCCCT
>DHFQ01000047.1:0-556 GCA_002402325.1 Candidatus Aminicenantes bacterium UBA4820 | reverse complement strand
CCATCATATCTCGTGCAGAAGTCATTTGTTCCATCGCAAAGAGCCCCAAGGTTGGCTTTTGTTCCTCTATAGACTCTGTAACCTGTTGCTGTCGGCTCACTGTTCCATCCCATACTTTGCTGTGTCTGAGTTGCAGTTGTCCAGGTGTAGTTCGTTCCAGTCGCAATTTCTAGTGGCGGAGTTCCACCTGAGGTACAGGGATGAATATTACAACCACCCGGAGCCGTGTAGGTAACCTTCACATTATCAACCATCCAATACCAATCGTAACTTCCTTGATGGTAATAAAATCTTACCTGAACATTTGATGCTCCAGCTGCCTGTGTCGTTATATCTATCGTCTTATGGTCGGGATTTGGACTTGATGCACCACTATTTCTTAACACATTGACCCAATTACCACCAGTCAACGATGACTTAACATCAACATCTCCTATTTCTGTCTGATACCTATAAAAATATTGATCAAACTCCAATGTAACAGATGTCGCCGTTGATAAATTCAATACTGGCGTAATCAACTGTTCATCTTGCGTCGCCGATGACCCAGCATTAT
>DHFQ01000145.1 GCA_002402325.1 Candidatus Aminicenantes bacterium UBA4820 | reverse complement strand
GGGATTGAACGATTTGTTGACAAAAAAAGAATTTTTAACTAAAATTTTAATCGTTGGATGTTTTTATGGAGGTGCTAAATGGTTAGTAGTAAATTTTCATTTCAAGTTACATTTATTTTTTGTCTTTTTGGATTGTTTTTCTCAATACCTCTTTTATGTCAGAGTGTAGAAGGAAAGTGTAACGAGACAAGTCTTTTAAGTAATCAAATCTACTATGTTAGACCAGATGGAGGCACATCTTCTCAATGCACGGGGGTTGTTGATTCACCCTATCCCGGAAGTGGAGAAAACCAACCCTGTGCTTGGTCTCACCCATTTTATGCAATAAATCAGGATGGAAACTGGATTTTAAAAGGTGGGGATACACTTTTCATACATCAGGGAAGTTACAAAATGGGGTATGGAGGTGGAGAACTTCCAACAACTCTATGCTCTTCAGATTACACATGGGATTGCCACCTTCCACCTCTTCCGGGTGGTCCTGATTCTTCTCACCCAACGAGGATTGTTGGTGAGGGTTACGATGGAAACTGCATAACTGCACCAGAATTGTGGGGAGCAGAGAGGGCAATTTCAATAATTGACCTCACTAATTCTTCAAATGTTGAAATAAACTGCCTTGAACTTACAGACCATTCAAGTTGTGCCTCCTATCACTGCAATTCAACAGTTGCCTGTCAGAGGGATAATTACCCTTATGGCGATTATGCTGATAATGGAATTGAAGCACCTAATAGTTCGAATTTGGTTTTGAAAAATCTTTATATTCACGGTCTTGCAATGGAAGGGATCCATGCGGGAGGAATTAATAATTTAACTATGGAAAATGTCATTTTGTCAGGAAACGGTTTTGCAGGATGGGACGGCGATATTGGGGAAGGAAGTTCATTTTCCGGAAACATTAACCTCAAAAATCTTTTAGTTGAGTGGAGTGGATGTCCTGAACAATATCCTTCAAAACAACCATCATTTTGTTGGGGACAGAACACCTGTGGCGGATATGGAGACGGCGTTGGAATGGCAAGGTCAGGAGGGAATTGGTATCTTGAGGATTGCACATTCAGATACAATGTCTCTGACGGTCTTGACCTTCTTTATGTGGGCGTAGATCACCCCGATTCCTTCGTAAGACTTGAAAGGTGTAAGGGATATGGAAATGCTGGAAACCAACTAAAAATAGGAGGGGAATCGCAACTCATAAATTGTCTTGCAATTAGTGATTGTAGTTTTTTTTATAACAAACCTTTTGGACAATATATGGGAGCGCTTGACAGTGGAGACAACTGTAGAGCGGGCGGTGCATCCTTATCAATAAATCTTCCGAGGGGAAAGAAATCTTACATAATAAACAGCACAATAGGAAGCGAAGGGTGGGCAACAGCGGAACTTCAGTGTAATAACCTTGATTTCCCTGATCAGCCTGCCTGTGATGGGAGTGAGAGAGTCCATATTTTCAACGACATCTTTTATGGGTATCAGGTTGTCTATCTTGATTATGAAAGAAAATCTGATTTCATAGGAGATGGAGACCCATACCAATTTACAAGGTCAGAAACAATTGACAACAACATTATTTATGACTGCTATATTTATGACAATCTTGGGCTTGGCTCATCAAATATTCAGCAGAACCCCCTTATTGAAAATGGGACGATAAGCCAGTTTGACGGACATTTGACTTCAGGAAGCCCGGCAATAGATAAAGGGCTTGCGATAGGAAGTTTAGATGGAATAGTTCCTTCAACGGATATTGAAGGAGTAGGAAGAAGCAATCCTCCCGATTTAGGTGCCTATGAATATCAGGGAACTTCTGTCTGCTCTCTTTCCTGTTTTGCAACCGTTCCAACCTCCTCAGAACCAAACATTCCCGTAAATTTTTCTTCAACCGCAACGCCTTCTTCATCCTGTTCAGGAAATTTAACTTTTAACTGGGATTTTGGTGATGGAAGTCAAAATTCAAGCGAACAAAATCCTCTACATACTTACACTTCAGAGGGAAAATTCAACTGGACATTTACAGCATCTATTGACAATGTGAATTGTCAAAAAATGGGACAGATAGCCATTTCTTCCGCACCTCCAGTAACTCCACCGTCAATTGGAGGAGTTACCAAAAAAGGAAGCCCATTCAGGTTAATAATTACGGGGGGAAATTTTCATTCTGACTGCAAGATAAAAATAGATGGAATTGATGTTCCCTCTACTGTTTATAAAAGTGAAAATAGAGTTGTTGCAAAAGGTGGAACGCAATTGAAACAGATGGTTCCAAAAGGACAAAGTGTGGCAATAACGGTCGAAAATGGCGACGGAGGTGTTTCAGAGCCTTATTACTACACGAGATAGAAAGTAAGCATTTTTAAATATCAAATCGCCTGAAGTTCGTTTTGTCTTCTATTCATTTACACATATTTCGGGTTGATTCTAACATAGTTTTCTTTCTTCAACTGATCTATGTAACTTTTGTAACTTTCATCAAACTTTTCTTCTTTGATCATTTCAATGACAAAGTCTCTTGCTTCATCAAAAGTTGGTATTTTCGGCTCTTTTTTTTCTGCAATTTTGAAAATGTAATAGCCTTGCTTTGTCTCAATGAGAGGTGAGACCTGTCCCTCCTTCATACCAAAAACTGCGTCTTTAATCTCTTTTGAAAGGTCCTCAGGGGAATACCAACCCGCATCACCGCCACTATTTCTTGAATATCCAAGTGAGTATAATTTTGCAACATCCTGAAAACTCTTCCCCTGAGCGAGCATAATGAGAATATCGCTGTATGCCTGTTTGGCGCTCTCTTCATTGTATTTATCTTTTGTGAGAAGTATCTCTAAAAGATGAACCTGCGGTTTCCCTTGAAGTTTTTCCTTGTTGTTGTTGTAGTAATCCTCAATTTCCTGCGGGGTGAGGCTTATTTTTGACCTTATCTCCCTGCTTTTCATAAATTCGGGAACATAAATCAACTGCACCTGTCTTTTAAACTCCTCAAGAGTAAGCCCTTCTTTCTTCAAAAGTTTTTCAAGTTCTGCCTCATCTTTAATTGAGTTTTCTTTCATAAAGTTTTCAACCTGCATCTTCACTATCATATCAACCTGATAAAGTTGCTTAGCCTTTTCAATTAAAAGAAGTTCTTCAGTCATCTGTTTTAAAAGCCTTTGCGGAATATCTTTCAATTTTTCATCAAAATCAGGTCCCTTGTACTCTCTTTTAAAACCCTCAATTGTTTGATTAAGTCTCTTTTCATATTCAGCCTTAGTTATAACAGAATCGTTGACTTTAACCACAATCTCATCAATTATTTTTGAAACAAAAGGAACTGTTAATAGCAAAACAATCATCAAAACAAAAAACTTTCTCATCTCGTCTCCTTCATATAGTTAAACCACAAATTCTGTGGAAACATCTTTATATTATACTGCTTTTTCAGGGAGTTTATAAATTCTTCTTTCAACTTTTCCCCTTTTTCATCTGAAAGCTCAAGCCTGATTATTTGTCTTACCATATCGATAGGAAGAACATAATTTTTTTCTTTACTTTCAAGTCTTATGATCTGATATGTATCTTCTGATATTTCAATTGGTTTTGACACTTCCCCCTTTTTTAAATTGTTTAAGATTGGAAGAAGGTATTCTGGTAACTCAGATTTTTCAAAATATTGCAACTTTCCCTTTTCTGGAGAAATTGAGTATAAAATAGCAACCTCTTCAAAACTGTAACCCTGCTCAAGAAGTTTTGAAGCCTCTTCCTTTAGTTTTTCACCCTGAATCGTCATCTGCCTAACGAGAAAACCCTCGCCTTTAGTAAAATTTTGTATATGCTCTTTGTAATAATTTTCAACTTCATCTGAGGAGATATCAATCTTTGAATAGACCTCTCTTTCAAGGACAATCTGAGCGGTTTCATTTATTTTATCCAAATCTCCAAATTCTTTTAAGGTCAAAAATCTTTCTTTCTCTTTTTTGTCAAGAAATTTGTTTAAAATCAATGCCTTTTCAATTAGAGAATCAAATAGTTCGCTTAGAATTTCATCATCCTTTAAATCTTCATTAAGATGCTTTATTTCATTCATCAGATCCTCTTTTGTGATGACAAAGGAACCAACAATGGCAATCGTCTCCTTTTTCTCATCGGGCTTTTTTGAACAGCCACAAAAAAGGAAAATAGGAATCAGAAATAAAAAAACAGAAATCTTCTTCATAAGTTTAATTTTTACCACCAATTCTAACTTTTGAAAAGAGGCTTTTTAAAAAATGGAGCGACCTCTCCTGTTTCTCAAGAGGGATTAAAAGTTTATAACTTCCATCCATCCTTACCCCTTTTCTTTTATTTAGCAACTTTAAAACAACTTCAATGTCGCTATTTTCACCAAAAGAAATAATAACACTATTTTGGGTTTCCTGTATCCTTTTGATAAAATGATTTTCTAAAAGTAGTTTCAATTTTGTTGCATCTATTAGATTTTCAACATTCTTGGGAGGATTCCCAAATCTATCAACCATTTCATTTTTGACCTGTTCCACCTCCTTTTCATCTCTTGCAACCGACAGTTCTCTATAAATTGAAAGCCTTGTGTCATCGTTTTCAATATAACTTTTTGGAATTGAGACATCAGTTCTCAAAAGAATTTCACTTCTGAATGGTTCCTTTCTCTCAATTCCTTTCAACTCCATTACGCTCTCCTCAAGAAGCCTCATATAGAGGTCAAAACCAATTGAATCAATATTTCCGGATTGCTCCTTTCCAAGGAGATTTCCAGCACCTCTCAATTCAAGGTCAATTGCTGCAACCCTGAACCCTGAACCCAATTCGCTAAACTCCTCAAGCGTTCTGAGTTTTTCGAGGGCATCCTTCGATATTTCTCCTTTTGGAGGAATTAGAAGGTGGGCATAAGCAGGTGTGCTACTCCTTCCAATTCTTCCCCTGATCTGATAAAGCTGGGAGAGTCCAAACCTGTGGGCATTTTCAACTATCAATGTGTTTGCAGAGGGAATATCAACACCGTTTTCAATTATCGTCGTGGTTAAAAGTATGTCTCCTTTGTGGTGATAAAAGTCAACCATTCTTTTCTCAAGTTCTCTCTCCTCAAGCTGGCCGTGGGCTATAATTATTCTTCCTTCATCAATGATTGATTTTAATTTATTCGCCTTATTTTCAATATCTTCAACCCTGTTGTAAAGATAAAAAACCTGTCCTCCCCTTTTTAACTCATTTTTTATAGCGGATTTAATAAGATCTTCATCGTAAAAAGAGAGGGTTGTATCTATGCTCAACCTATCTTTTGGTGGAGTCTCAATTAAGGACATATCAAGAATGGTTGACAACCCCATTTGCAGTGTTCTTGGAATTGGCGTTGCAGAGAGGGCTAAAATGTGGACATCGGGATGCTTCTTTTTTATTTTCTCCTTATGCAAAACTCCGAACCTTTGCTCTTCATCAATTATTAAAAGCCCTAAATTTGAGAATTCAACATCCTTTGAGAGAATTCTGTGTGTTCCAATCAAGATGTTCACCTCGTTTGTCTTCAATTTAATCACTATTTCTTTTTGCACTTTTTTTGGAACAAACCTTGATAACATTTCAACTGAGATGGGAAAAAGAGAGAATCTCTCTTTAAATGTTTCGTAATGTTGAAGGGCAAGGACAGTGGTGGGACAAAGAATAGCAACCTGTTTCCCTGAATTGGCAACTCTAAATGCTGCTCTCAGTGCAATTTCTGTCTTTCCAAAACCCACATCACCACAGATAACCCTATCCGCAGGAGTTGAGGATTCAAGGTCTTTGTAGACCTCTTCAAGAGTTTTTTTCTGGTCAGGAGTTAGTTCATAAGGAAAAGATTTTGCAAAATCCTCCTCAAGTGTTTCATCCTTAAATAGAGGTACGCCCTCTGAAGTTTTTCTTTTTGCATAAATTTTTAAGAGTTCCTCCGCTATATCCTTTGTTGCCTTTTTTGCTTTATCTTTTCTTTTTTGAAATGAGAGAGTTCCAAGTTTGTCAAGTGGCGGTTTAAATCCTTCTGAACCCTTATATTTTTGGATTAAATCCATTCTTTCCATTGGCAAAAGAAGTTTATCGTCGTTTGCATATTCAATAGAGAGGAAATCCTCCTCAACTTCACCTCTTTTTATCGTTTGAATCCCTTTGTAAATCCCTATCCCGTGTTCTGAATGGACGACAAAATCGCCAACCTTTAAATCTCTCAAACCTTCAAAAAAAATCTCCCTTTTCCTGACTGCTTTTTCAACTTCATAACTAATTTTACCCAAAAAATCGTTTTCGGAGACGATAATCCATCTCTCTTCCGGAAAAATGATGGAATCAACTTTTGGGGCGATTAGAAAGTAAAAACCTTCAGGAAAGTCTTGAGGGAATTCCGATGAAAATAGCGAAGTTTCCCCCTCTTTTGAGAAAATCTCCCTTACTCTGTGTGAAGTTCCCTCACTATTCATTGCAAAAACAATTCTAAATCCCTCCTTTACTCTATTTCTAAGGATTGAAATGTTTTCTGAAATCCTTGCAGGAATCAAAGAAAGTTGTTCTACCGAATCCGTTAATTCATCTTCTTGCTGCTTAAATGATTCTTCGATGTATGTGGATTCTGAAAAAATGTTCTGTGGTTCCAAAAATGAGGGCTTTGAACTTTCTTTAAATTGTTCATTAAGTCCCTCTCTCAAACTTGAGACAAATTCCTTCATTCCACTTTTGAGAGGGGTTATACTCTTGAGATCCATAAATTGGGGAAGTGAATAAAAGAAGTTTTTGTCAAACCTTGCTTCAACCTCCATAGTTTTATAAGAACCGGTTGTTAGCAACTGCTCAAGCCTTATTTCACCAAACTCCTTACAATTTTGAAGTTCTTTCTTTAAGGATGATATTAGTTCTTCATTCCTTATCACTTCAGTTAAAGGAGAAATGGTAAAACTCTCCTCTGTTGATGAAAGAGACCTCTGGTTCAAAGGGTCAAAAAATCTTATTTCCTCAATCTCATCCCCAAAAAATTCAACCCTTAACCCGAAATCAATATCGGGAGGAAAAATGTCAATCAGACTGCCTCTAATGGAGTATTCACCAATTCCCTCTACAAGTTCAACCTTTTTATATCCCATCTCCCATAAAGTAACCTTTAAATCAAGCAAGGAATAACTTCTCCCCTTTTCAAAGACAAGATGGTATCTTTCATAAAACCCCCTTTTTGGAACTTTAAAAAGCAAAGCAATAGGGGACAAAATTAAGGAGTAATTTTTTGAAAAGAGTATTTTTGAAAGCCCATTCGCCCTTTGAAGGACATTTGAAAAGTGGGGAGGAAGTGAGCCATAAACATCATCAATCAAATTTGGGAAAAAAACAATTTTATCTTTTCTTCCTAAAATTGTTTCTACTTTTTCTGAAAGTTCCTTAGCCAGATTCTCACTATGCGTTAAAAATATGTTCCCCTTCTCTTCATTTAAAATTTTTCCCGCAATTGCAAAAGGGGCAGATTTCCCTGATAGGGGCAAATTTTTTTTATGTATCTCTTCCACAATTTTTCTGAAAACAGGATTCACTTCTATTTACCTATTTTTTTTAAAATTTCACTCGTTGAAAAGCCTTCCAAAAATGGAATTGTCATCACAACTCCGCCATTCTCCTTTACACAATCACTTCCAACAATATCTTTAAGTTCGTAATCTCCCCCTTTTACAAGGATATCTGGAAGAAGATTTTTAATGAGGTTAATAGGTGTTTCTTCATTAAATATTATAACATAATCAACAAATTCAAGCGATGATAAGATTAGAGCCCTCTCCATCTCACTGAAAATAGGTCTATTTTCTCCCTTTATAATTTTTACAGAAGAATCACTATTGATGCCAACAAAAAGATAATCACCAAGTTTCGCCGATTCTTTTAAATAAAAGATGTGCCCTTTGTGAAGAATGTCAAAACAGCCGTTCGTGAAAACAATCTTTTCACCGTTTTTCTTGATTTTTTCCCTTATTGTGATTGCTTCACTTAATGTTACTATTTTCCCCATTTCTTAACCTTTTCTTGATCACCTCTTCTTGCATCTCCTTAAAAAGATCCCTTTTTTCATTCGCACTATTAAAAATTTTTCCCTGATGGGTTATACCAAGTGAAAACCTCTTTTCAATGACATTGTCACTGTTCAGGCTATCTCCTTTAGAAAATGTCAGGTCTAACTTATTATCTGCTAAGATTCTATTCAGTTTTTGACTCATAAGTGATTTCGCAAAGTTTAAAGACTCATATCCCAAAAAATCAAATTCAGAGGGTAGTTTGTTAAAAGAGGATTCATATCTTGTTCTAAAATTTCCTTCTTCTCCCTTTTCTTTATCCGTTGCATAGTAGGGAAGAGTTGTGATGATTCCATCAAGAGTGTATAAAATAGAAACTTCGGTAGTAGAAAAAGGTGCAATGACAACAGGAATTTCTTCTTTTAGCAAAGGAACTATCTCAATTGGAACTTCATTTGAAGTTGCCAGAAATGCGCATTGAAATTCATTCTCTTTTAAAACTTCTTTCAATTTGTCTTCAATTTCTTTACTATCGTTTAAAGAAATTCTTAAAAATTCTCTTTCTTTATTAGAGTATCCCCTTAAAAATGCGTCGCAGATCTTTGTATCCCAATCAAGAATTAAAACCTTATTGCAATTAAAAGAAAATGCCGTTGACTCGCCTAAAAAATAGGCTTCATTTGAAATAGTGTTAAAAAATGAAATTCCATTTTTTTTGCCTTCTCCATCGGGGAAAAGTAAAATGGTTGTGATGTTTTCCTTCTCACACCTAAGAGCAAAAAACTTCTTATCTTGCCTTGAGAGTGGTCCCAAAATGGCAATGTCTATATTTTTAATAGATTTTGCGAAGTTCTCTTTATCCTCAATCAAACTTATTTCATGGCCAGAGATTCCTCCCACCTCGTTTGTCTCTTTTATACCAAGTGTCAACCCTTTTGAGATTGAATCAATGAAATGCTTTGATGAAGAGTAAAGAAAAATTCTCTTTTCGGATGGTGCACAGGATACAAAAAATAGAAGAAAAAAAAATACAAATTTTTTCATTTTCTCTTTTTGTAAGAGGATGGGTTTAAAGCATCAATTTTCACTTTTCTTTTTCTCATCTTTGATAAAAAGATTGGATATGCAAGAGATTTCATCAACTTTCTTTTTGTTTCATAAAATGTTTTTCCTAAAGATGGAGGTGCAAGTTCAACAACATCATCCGGGTTGACAATGAGCGAAACCTCAATGTTTGGTGCAAGCCCTATTATAATATTATTCTTCATACAGGCTTCATACATATATCGCATAACAGAAAGCATCTCTTCATATTGAGGAGAATCATAATTTTCAAGTTCCGCTCCAATAAGGGGCCTAAAGATGCAAACGGTGGGAAAGCAACCAACTTCAGTTATGTAATCAATTGCCTTTAATGTATCTTCAAGAGGTTCAATTCCCGCTATGATTTCCCCGCTATTTCTCCCTTTTCCCATCTTTTTTGAAACATATTCCATCGCATCAAAAAAGGTTTTCTGCCCATAAGTTTCTGCTTTCCCGGGGCAATATTTTTCAAAATATTGAGGATTTTGAAACTCGTAGCAGAAGGAGAAATGGTCAACACCAATGTCAATTAGCCAATCGTATTTCCACAGGTCTTTTGAAGGGGTTACCTGAACGCCAACAAGAAGCCCAACCCTCTCTTTTATTGCTTTGACGAAGGGTGCTACAGTTTCAACCCCCCCCTTTTCTTGCTCTCCTGAATTAAAATGGATAAAGGTGATTCCCGATTCTTCCTTTGCTGTTAATGCTGTCTCTACAACATCCTCAACATTTTTTTCAAGGTCTTCGCTTTTACCAACATTTAGCCCCGTTGTGCAAAATTTGCAGGCAACCTTTGGTGTAACTCTCCAGAATTTGCAAACATCACCAACATAGACACCAAGGTATGTTCCCTGCAAAACACCAATCCTTGACATCACTTTTCCGCTTGAGGTTTTCTTCTGATACCAATCGGGAAGTTCTGGAATCTCAATTTTATAATGAGCTTCTATCTCTCTATCATCCTTTAAAGTAAAAACATCACCATTTTTTGTAATTAAAAATGGGGATTTTTGTGCAAAGTTTTCAACAACTGGAACATTTAAGTATCTTTTCTTTCTTTTTGAAGAAAGGACAATATCAATTCCAGAGCCAAGCCCCGCTCTTGTTCTTTGAGAGAGATAATTTTTTACATCAAAAGAGGGATCAACTTTCACCCCTCTACAAAAAAGTTCCACTTCAAGTTCGGCAAGATTTTTCAATTTAATCCTTATTGAACAGCGATTAACTGCCCAAATTCTGGAATTGCATTTTTGAGTTCAGCATAGACCCCATTGTAAAGAGTGTATGCCGAAGCGGGACAACCGTGGCAAGCTCCTTTCAATCTTACCTTCAGGTTTGGTTCCTCAATTTCAACAATTTCAATGTCCCCGCCATCCATCTGCAATGCAGGTCTAATTTTAGCAATCACTTCCTTAACTTTCTCTTCAAATGTTTTACTTTCGCTCATATTACCTCCAAACTTTTATTTTACAATAAAAATGCTTTTTTAGAAAAAAATATTTCCACCTAAAATTTTTATTGAATTGTAATCCTTTATCAAAATTTTGATGACTCCATTTTCTCAACATCTTTAATAAAGGAAAAATTTCCATCGGATGGTACATCCCCAATTCTAACTTTGGGGCTTGCAATTACAACGATGTCGGGCCACCATAGGTTGATATAGGGCATCTCTTCTGATAAAATTTCCTGAACCTTTGAATAAATCTCCCTTCTTTTTTCTTTATCAAACTCTCTTGACCCCTTTAAAAGAAGTTCATCAAGTTGAAAATTTGAGTAAAATCCCCTGTTAAATCCTGAAGGAGGTGTCATTGAAGAAGAGAATCTGTATCTATAAGCATCCGGGTCATTTATTCCTATCCAGTTTAACGAGAAAAGGTCAAAATTTCCCCTTTTTATATCTCCATAAAATGTTCCCCACTCAAGGGTCTCTATTTTCAAGTCAAATCCGATTTTTCTTAAATCCTCCCTTATTGCTTCTGCAATGAATTTTGAAGTTTTGTTCATTGAGGTTTTATATGAAAAAGAACCTCTCAACCCCTGTTTGTCCCTTTTAATGTTCTCTTTTTCGAGTAACTCTTCGCTTAATAAGGGGTTGTATTCTATCTTTGAAGTTGCTTGATACGCCCAATTTTCGGGAGAGAGCATTGAATCCGCCTCCCTCCCAAATCCATTCAAGATATTTTTTAAAATCGCTTTTCTGTTTATTGCGTAAGCCAGTGCTTTTCTTACATTTTTTTTGTCAAGGGGCTTCTTTTTACAATTTATCCCTATGTAGGAGTAGTTTGTCCCATTTTTTCTTATAACCTGAAACCCTTTCTCATTCAAACTTTTTATTGAATCGTAGGGAATGTCGTTGACGACAATATCAAGGCTTCCTCTCAAAAGTTCAAGCGAGCGAAGTGTTGGATCCTCTATCGCTTTTAAGGTTACCCTTTTTGTTTTGGGTTTATCCTTTGAATAGGGATTTTCTTCAAGTTCAATTTCTATTCCCCTTTTTATTTTTACTATATGATACAATCCCGCTCCCGCAGGGAATTTTTCTGGTGAAAAAGTTTCCCCATTTTTCACAATGCCAAAATTTAAGAGTGTAAGAATTGATGCAACTCCTTCTCTTAAATAAAATTCAAGAGTGAAATCTCCTGTTTTTACGATTTTTTCAATCGCTTTAAGTTCACCCCTTCTTGGGGAAGGTGTTTCTCCTTTGAGAATTGAGTTTAAAGTGTAGATTACATCATCGCTATCAAGTTTTTTTCCATCACTAAAGAAAACATCCCTTTTTAATTCAATTTTTAATTTCTTTTCTTCAAGAGAATAGTTTTCGACGATGTCCCCAACCGCTTCCATATTTTCGTTTAACTTAAAAAGCCCTCTATGGGTTAAAGAAAGAACTCTTTCCGAAGTCAAATCTGATGAATATCTTGGATCAAAAAGTGATGGAAAACTTTCAAGGCATACATTAAGAGTTTCTTTTTCGCCTTTATTCTCAAAACACCCCAAAAAGAAAATGACTATAACAAAAAGGAGTTTTAGATTTTTCACAAACTATTAAAGCCCTTCATTTCCCGGAGTTAAACTTCCCAATATTACAGGCTTTGAGGCGCCGGTTGCAGAGGGAAGGTTTCCGCATCTGTTCATCAATGTCTCATTTGCAAGAAAGGCATATAAAACAGCCTCTTTCCCCCTTCCCAATATTGGATAATCCTCCTCACTATTTATTGATAGTTTTGGAAAGTTTTCCTTTATTCCTTTCATTACGAAGCCGTTTTTATGTCCACCGCCAAAGACAACAAGTTCCTCGTAGGATGAATCTTTTGAAAGAATAAACTCCTTTATTCCTCCGCAAATAGTATTTATCGTAAATTGTGTAACTGTGGCGACAAAATCGTTGGAAGAGATTTGAGGATTTTCTTTTATCAATTTGAGGCAGAAATTCTTTCCAAAAGTCTCTTTGTCAAGCGATTTTGGTGGTGCTTTCTTAAAGTAGTTATGAGAAAGAAGTTTTAAAAGTAACTGATCATTAACCTTCCCCTGTTTTGCAAAATTGCCATTTTCGTCATATCCCTTCTCACCTTTAGTAAAATAAAGCATCGCTGAATCTATCATTGCATTACCTGGTCCTGTGTCAAAAGCAATCACTCTTTCGGGAGGAGAGTCTGCGGGAATTCCTGTAACATTTGCAACACCTCCAATATTTAAAAGAACCCTTCCCCTTGCCCTATGGTTAAACAAAATGTAGTCAAGGTAGGAAGTTAAAGGTGCTCCCTGACCCTGAGCAGCCATATCTCTTGACCTGAAGTCAGAAACCACGATTTTCCCCGTTCTTTCAGCAAGTAGGGCAGGATTCCCTATCTGCATAGTTCCTGTTATTTTGTATCCGGGAAAAGAGAGAGGCTCGGGGTGGTGGTATATGGTTTGACCATGCATACCAATTGCATCAACCTCCTCAAATGGGAAGGATAATTTCTTGCATAGAGCCTTAGCTGAGTAGGCAAAAATTTCTGCAAGGTATGATGAGATAATGCAAAGTTCAGCCGCTCCTGCAGATGCCTGTCCCATATCATTTAGCAATCTCTGTCTTAAAGTTGGTGAGTAGGGAAATGTCTCATAGCCAATTACCTCTATTTCTGCTTCCAGTCCGCAATTCTTTATTCTCACAAGGGCGGTATCAATCCCATCTGCGCTCGTACCTGTATTGATTCCAATAATTATCCTTTCTTCCTTTTCTCTAATTTTAGAAAGCATCTAAACCTCCACCTTTTATATTACCAAAAAATTTGATTTTACCCAACACTAATTTTTTGAAAACTTTTTTTAAAATTTTCGTATAAAGTAATTTATGGAGGTCAGAATGAAAAGAAAGATTGTTTTTTTACTCGTTTTTCTTCTTTTGACTTCTCTAACAATCTTTGCTCAAGATGAGGGTTACAAAAGTCTTGAAAACAAAGTTGTTGAGAAGACATTGAGTAACGGTTTAAAAGTTATCATCGTTCCAAGGCACAACGCTCCTGTTGCTTCTTTTGTCATTTACGCTGATGTTGGAAGCGTGAATGAGCAACAGAACACAACAGGGCTTGCCCACATCTTTGAGCATATGGCTTTTAAAGGAACAGACACAATTGGAACAAAGGACTTTAAAAAGGAAAAGGAGGCAATGGATAGAGAAGATCAAGCCTTTCTTGCTTTAAGGGCAGAGAGACTAAAGAAAAATCCTGATCCTGAAAAATTGAAAACCCTTGAGGAAAATTTTAAAAAAGCTCAAGAGGAGACAGAGAAGTGGGTTGAAACGGGCGAATATGACAAAATTCTTGAAAGAGAGGGTGCCAAGCACCTCAACGCCTTTACAGGATTTGACCAGACGGTCTATTTTTACTCTCTCACTTCAAACAAATTTGAACTTTGGGCTGAACTTGAAGCAGAAAGATTCACAAACCCAATTTTGCACGAATTTTACAAAGAAAAAGATGTAATTATGGAGGAGAAAAGAATGGGGGAATCAAGCCCCATTGGAAGACTCTTTAATGACCTCTTTCCCCTTGCCTACAATTCTCATATGTACCGCTCATACGTAATTGGAAATATGGAAGACTTGAGAAATATAACAAGACAACAGGCAATGGATTGGTTTAAAAAGTATTACTGCGCCAAAAATCTAACTGCAATTATTGTTGGTGATGTTGATCCACAAACCGCATTCCCAATTCTTGAAAAACATCTTGGAAAGATTCCATCAGGAGAGAAGCCAGAACCACCAATCACCGTTGATCCTCCACAGAGGGCTGAAAAGAGGATGATTATGGAAGATCCTTCACAACCATTTTTAACAATTGCCTATCACAGACC
>DHFQ01000117.1 GCA_002402325.1 Candidatus Aminicenantes bacterium UBA4820 | reverse complement strand
CGATGATTGGTATTATCTTTTACCAGTAAGGAGTTGATGTAATGTCGGATTTTGGGTTTGACTTTGAAAAAGTTTTTTTGCAAAAATTCATCCTAAAAATTGGTGATACTTTAATTTGGGAATATTTTATTGAGTTGATTCATTTTTATTACATCAGGAGGTAAAAGATGAAAGGAGCAATTCTTTCCTCCCCGCTTAGTTTTTAAATTGGGCTATGAATCCACTTTCAGTTACTTTTTTAATGGCGTTATTTGCGATTTTGACAAAAAGGCGATTTTGTGGGATAATATAGGGTCTGGAAGGAGAGTTGTTAGTTGATTTTTAATTACTTAAAGGTTGAAAAACCCTTTTCTTTTTCTGAAAATATCAAAGCCCACTCAGTTGAACTTGGCTACCATTACGAGGCTTTAGTTGATCCCCTTGTTTTTGAGATAGATGCCTTCCCAATAAAAGATGGATGCCATCTAAATTGCAAATTTCAATATTCTATTTCACTTCCTTGTGCGAGGTGTCTTGAAGATGTAAAATTAACCGGTGTTACCAATTTTACGGTAGAGTTAAAACAAAAGGTGGGTGGAGTACCTGCAGTTGTTGAAGAAGAAGACGAAAGTGATACTCAAGACTTTGATGAAATTTTTCTTGAAGATGAACTTTTTGAGACAAAGACTCTTGTTGATGAACAGTTGATTTTTCTTCTTCCTGAAAGAGCTTTATGTAAAGATGATTGCAAAGGGATTTGCCCCATTTGTGGTAAAAATAGAAATCAAGAAGAGTGTGATTGTCAGGTGGAAATAGACCCAAGGTGGTCTCCCCTCTCTAAAATTTCCAGATAAGGAGCAAAAAATGCCAAATCCGAAAAGAAGACATTCAAAAACAAGAAGAGATAAGAGAAGAACTAATGACTCTTTAAAAAAAATTAATGCTGTAGAATGCCCAAAATGTCATGAATTTCACCTTCCTCACCGTGTATGCCCTTCTTGTGGCTACTACAACGGTAAGGAAGTGATAAGAATAGAAGAAGGCTAATTTTACTAAGATGGAAGTAAAAATAGCGCTTGATGCTATGGGTGGCGACAACGCCCCGGCAGCAGAAGTAATTGGTGCGGTTGAGGCTTTCAAGAAGTATGGTGTGAAAACACTTCTTGTTGGGCAGGAAGAGAAGTTAAAACAGCAACTTGCAAGATTAAAAGCGGATAATCTTCTTCCGATTTTAAATGCGGAAGAGGTTATAACTATGGAAGATTCCGCTATGTCACCAATCAGAAAAAAGAAAAGAAGTTCTTTGAGAATTGCTGCAGAGGCTGTAAAAAGTGGCGAGGCTAATGCGCTTGTTTCAGCAGGCAACACGGGCGCGGTTATGGCTACCGCCAAACTCGTCATTGGTGGACTTGAAGAGGTTGAAAGACCAGCCCTTGCTATCTGGATATCAAGAATGAATTCAGCATCTCTTCTTCTTGATGTCGGTGCCAATAGCGATTGTAAGCCAATCCATCTACAACATTTTGCGGTGATGGGGAGCGTCTATGCTTCATCAGTTCTTTCAATAAAAGAGCCAAGAGTCGCAATCCTTTCAATAGGAACGGAAGAGGAAAAGGGTAACGACCTGACAAAAGAGGCGTTTAAACTCCTTTCTACAAGCGGGTTAAATTTTGTCGGAAATGCTGAAGGGCACGATCTTTTCAAAGATGTTGCAGATGTCATAGTTACAGATGGATTCACAGGAAATGTTGTTCTGAAAGCAGGGGAATCTATCTACGAGTTTATGAACGAAACTTTGAAGAAAGAGTTTAGATCATCCTTGAGAACAAAAGTTGGTTACCTTCTTTCTAAACCCGTTTTTGATAAAATAAGGCAAAAGTTAGACTATGCGGAATTTGGTGGAGCGTTTTTGCTTGGTGTCAAAGCGGTTACGATAATATGCCACGGCAAATCAAAGCCGAAGGCAATAATGAATGCCTTAAAGTTTGCAAACAGTTTAGTCCAATCAAAAACAAACGAGAAAATAAGTGAAAAAATTAAAGATGTAATGGGGCAGGCAAAAAATGGATAAGATACGAGCAAGAATAATTGGAACAGGAAGAGGAGTGCCGGAAAAAATCTTGACGAATGCCGATCTTGAAAAACTTGTTGACACTTCTGATGAGTGGATAACGACAAGAACTGGTATCAAGGAAAGGAGAATAGCAAGTGAAAATGAGGCTCTCTCAGATTTTGCAACGATTGCTGCAAAAAATGCGCTTGAGATGGCACAGGTTAAGCCAGAAGAACTTGACCTTATAATTCTTGGAACGGTAACTATGGATCAACCAATACCTGCATCAGCCTGCTTTGTTCAACATAATTTAGGTGCAACAAATGCAGCCGCTTTTGATTTTCAGGCGGGATGTACAGGTTTCATTTATGGGTTGTCAATAGCAGACCAGTACATAAGAGCAGGTTCGGCAAAAAAGATTCTCCTTATTGGCGGAGAAATTCTTACAAAAGTTACCGATTGGCAGGATAGAACTACCTGTGTTCTTTTTGGCGATGGATGTGGGGCGGTAGTCATTTATGCAGAAAAGGGTGAAAGGGGAATTCTATCAACCTCAATTCACTCCGATGGTTCAATGGCTGATTTCATAGCTATGACCGGAGGAGGTTCCAGAATTCCTACCTCTCATCAAACTGTTGATCAAAGACTACACTACATAAAGATGAAGGGTAATGAAACATTCAAAGTTGCTGTAAGACGGATTGAATCTGCCTGCCGAGAATCACTTGAATTGGCTCAAATCCCTGCAGAAGGAGTAAGATGGTTCATCCCTCATCAGGCAAACACAAGAATTATTAACGCTGTTGCAGAAAGATTGGGATGGCCAGAGGACAGGCTCTATATTAACATCGATAGATACGGCAACACATCAGCGGGTTCAATTCCAATTGGACTTGATGAAGTAGTAAGAGATGGAAAAGTCAAAGCGGATGACATACTTCTATTTTCCGCCTTTGGAGCTGGACTCACCTGGGGGTCATCTGTGGTGAGGTGGTGAGATGAAAATAGCATTGATGTTTCCCGGGCAAGCTTCGCAATATGTCGGGATGGGAAAAGAACTCTATGATAATTTTGAAGAAGCAAGAGAAATTTTCAAAAAATCGGATGAAATTTTAAAAGAGGATTTTTCGTCTCTAATTTTTAATGGTCCTGTAGAAAAATTGAATCTTACTGAAAACACGCAACCGTCCGTCCTTACTTGCTCTGTGGCATTTTATAACTGTTTAAAAAAATTGGCTCCTGATTTAAAAGCGGATTTTGTCGCAGGACATTCGCTTGGGGAGTATAGCGCCTATGTTTGCGCGGGCTCAATCTCTTTTGAAGAAGCGCTTATTGCTGTTAGAAAAAGAGGGCTCTATATGCAGGAAGCCGTTCCAGTTGGTGAAGGAGCAATGGCGGCGATCTTATCTCTTGAAAAGGAAGTCGTAGATGAAATATGCAGGCTTGCCTCAGAGATTGGTGTCGTAGTCCCGGCAAACGATAACGCCCCCGGTCAAATAGTCATAGCGGGTAAAAAGAATGCTGTTGAAAAAGCAGTTGACCTTGCAAAAGAAAAGAAAGGGAAGGGAATTTTTCTTCCTGTTTCTGCACCGTTCCATTCACCTTTGATGAGCAAAGCAAGAGAAAAGATGGAACCGGTTCTTAGAGATATAAAAATAAGCGATCCTGTGTATCCATGCGTTGCAAATGTTACAGCAAAGCCAGTTTTTAAAGGAGAAGAGGCAAGGGAACTTCTTATTAAGCAAATTGATTCTCCTGTAAGATGGCGGGAGACTCTTCTATTTTTCAAAGATGAAGGTGTGGATACACTTATAGAAATTGGTCCTCAAAGTGTTTTGTGCGGTATGGCAAAAAGAGTTTCAAAAGATTTTAAACTTCTTCACATTGAAGATTTAAAAAGTCTTGATGAAACGGTAAAGTTTTTAAAGGGAGAATAAGATGCAGGGAATTGAAGGAAAAGTTGCATTGGTAACCGGAGCCGCTCAGGGAATAGGGAAAAAGATATGTGAACTCCTTTTAAATGAAGGTGCAATAGTCTATGGCGGAGACATCAAAGAAGATTCACTTTTAAAAACACAAAAGGAATTTGAGGAGAAGAATTTAAAATTCAATCCTATCGTTTTAAATGTTAGCGATTCAAAATCGTGTGAATCGTGCATAAATACTATAGTTGAAAAAGAGGGAAGAATTGATTTTCTTGTCAACAACGCTGGAATTACAAGGGATTCTCTTTTGATAAGGATGAAGGAGGAAGATTGGGATCTTGTCCTTGATGTGAATTTAAAGGGGGCATTTCTTCTTACAAAATTTGCAGCAAAAGAGATGATGGGGAAAAGGAGCGGGAAAATAATAAATATCTCTTCAGTTGTTGGGCTTATGGGAAATCCGGGACAGGTGAACTACTCATCAAGTAAGGCTGGAATAATTGGTTTTACAAAAAGTGTGGCAAGGGAACTTGCCTCAAGAGGAATAACCTGCAACGCAATAGCCCCGGGATACATTGAAACGCCTATGACTGAATCTTTAAATGAAAAGCAGAAAGAGTCGCTCAAGTCTTTAATACCCTTAAACAGACTTGGAACTCCAGAAGACATCGCTGGTGCTGTGCTATTTCTGTTAAGCGATTTTGCATCCTATATTACAGGGCAGGTCATATCTATTAACGGCGGAATGTATATGTAACCTGAATTGCTATATGAAATAAAGTATAGGAAAACCTCGCATAACAAAATATATTTCCGTTTTTGAATCTAAAGAAAACTTATTTTTATAATTTTCGTATCTATATTTTAAATTAAAGTTTTTAGGGAGGTTGTAATGCTTAAAAAATCTTTTCTTATTTTCAGTTTTTTAACTCTATTTTTCTTTTCTAATTCTTTAATTGCTGATGAGGGGATGTGGACTTATGATGCTATTCCCTTCAAGCAAATTGAAGAGAGATATGGATTTAAACCCTCACAAGAATTTCTTGATCATTTAAGGCTGAGTTCTGTTAACATATATGCAAGTTCAAGTTTTGTCTCAAAAGATGGACTTATCCTTACCAATCACCATGTTGCACTTTTTGCAGCGCAGATGCTTTCAACCCCCGAGCACAATTTTGTCAAAGAGGGGTTTGTGGCTGAAAATATTGATAAAGAGTTACCAATTCCCGGAATAAGCGTAAGAGTCCTTGTCGAAATAAAGGATGTTACAAAAGAGATTGAAGAAAGTGTAAGAAAAGATTCGTCATCTCAAGAAGCAAAAGAAGAGAGAGAGAAGAAAATCGCCTCAATTGAGGGTGAATGTCTCAAGAAGGAGGGACTCAAAGGTGAAGTTGTCTCTCTTTTTGGGGGTGCAAAATACTCTTTATACAAGTACAAAGAGTATAAAGATGTTCGGCTCGTTATGATTCCAGAACTTCAAGCCGCATTTTTTGGCGGAGATTATGATAACTTTACATATCCACGATATGACCTTGACTTCGCTTTTTTAAGGGCTTATGAAAATGGAAAGCCTGTAAAAGTTGAGAATTATCTAAAAACAAACCTTAATGGAATAAAGGATGGTGATTTAGTCTTTGTTTCAGGCCATCCACACGATACTAATAGACTTGAAACTCTTTCAATGCTTGAATTTAGAAGGGATTTTTCTATGCCGTTTGAACTTGATAGGCTTTATAAGTTAAGGGTATTGCTAAAGGAATACAGTTCAAAAGGGGTTGAAAATGAGAGAAGGGCAAGAACTATGCTTTACTATGTGGAGAATGGGATAAAATCTCTTGAAGGTGAGTTCAAGGGCTTGAAAGATGAAAATTTAATGGCTAAAAAGAGAAAACAGGAAGAATCGCTCATAAACGCAATTGAAAATGATGAAAAACTAAAAAACAAATATGGAGATGCTTTTAAGGAGATAGAAAATTGCCTTATATGGGAGAAAAAGCATAATAAAGACCTCAAATTTAAATTAAGGTTATGGTATGAAGGAAGCGGACTTTTTGCCTATGCTTCAAAGGTTTTGACTTATAGTGAAGAAATTTCAAAACCTGATTCAGAAAGGTTGAAAGGTTACAATGATGCAGACCTTCAAGATTTTGCAACAGAAATTATTGCCCCCACTCCTATTTATAAGGACCTTGAAGAGTTACTCCTCGCTTTTAATCTGAAAGAATTGGAAAATGGAACTGGGAAAGATGATGAGTTTGTAAAAACAGTTCTTCAGGGAAAAACTCCGGAGGTGCTCGCAAAAGAGGTGATTGAAGGAACAAAATTTGATGATCCAGATTTTAGAAAAGCTTTAATTGACAAACAGGGGAAAAAAGTTGCGAAGTGTAAAGACCCGCTTCTTGAACTTGCAAGAAGAATAAATCCGACAATGAGAGAATGGGAAAAATTATATAAAGATAATGTTGAAGCAGTGGAAGAAGATGCCTTAACAAAAATTGCAAAAGCACAATTTGAAGTCTATGGAATCGATACCTATCCCGATGGAACCGGGAGTTTGAGGCTTGCCTTTGGCAAAATTGCAGGATATCCTCAGGAAAGCACACTCATTCCCCCTTTCACAACATTTTATGGGCTCTTTGACAGAAGTTATGGATTTGGGAACAGGGGAGATTTTGCAATTCCAGAAAGACTTGAAAAAAATAGGGATGAAGTTGACCTGAAAACCCCCTTAAATTTTGTTTGCACCGCTGATATAACGGGAGGAAATTCGGGAAGCCCAGTTGTTGATAAAGAGGGAAACCTTGTTGGTCTTGTCTTTGATGGAAACAACCAGAGCCATCCAAACACCTTTGTCTATGATGAATATCAGGCAAGATGTGTTGCCGTTGACATAAGAGCAATAATTGAATCTTTAAGAAAAATTTACAAAGCGGATAATATTGCAGATGAAATGACAAAAAATAAATAGGCTATCTTAGTATCATTTTAGTAACAGAATGAGTGGTATCTTCACCGTATGAATCATCAACAATTCTGCCAATGAAAAATCATGCTTTAAATACCCCTTTCGGTGATATTTTACATTACTCAACTCGAAATATTGACAAATTATAAATTGAGTTTAAAATAAAATATGGCAAAGAAGGCCAATATAAAAAAAGATAAAAATGAGAGATTAAAAATAGTTCAAAGAAAATTTATTTATGAAGTCAAAAGACCTTGTAAGGATAATAAGCCCATTAGATAGTTTGTTTGAGAAAGAAAATAGAGGAGGCATAACAGGTTGAAAGAAAGGAAAATCGAGGAAATAAAAGGTTCATTTAGAGGGATGTATATACGCAATATTACGGATATAACACAAAAATGGAAGAATATATGCAGTATTGCAGATATACCGAAGTTAGGCGAAAAGGAGATTTATAAATATGAGAGAAGTTGATGTGGAAGCAATGATTGAATCGGTTAATACAATGCAGAGAACAACAAAGTTGCCAGATGGGAAGTAAAAATGGATAACAAATTATATTTTAGTGACCACACTATACAGATATATAACGACGATATTTTAATAACAAATTGCGTTGATGAAGAAACAATTGATTTAATTGTAACTTCACCGCCCTATAATGTGGATATTAAATATGGTTCTTACGATGATAAAATGGATTATGAAGAATACCTAAACTTTACAAGGAATTGGTTATCAAAATGCTACAAATTACTAAGAAATGATGGCCGATTTTGTCTTAATATTCCGTTAGACAAAAATAAAGGTGGTCAACAAAGCGTATATGCTGATATTACAACAATCGCTAAGCAGATAGGCTGGAAGTATCATTCCACAATTATCTGGAATGAGCAAAATATTTCGAGACGAACAGCTTGGGGTTCATGGCTTTCAGCATCAGCTCCTTATGTTATAGCTCCAGTAGAGGTTATTGTTGTGCTATATAAAAAGGAATGGAAAAAGATTAGTGGTAGTGGGGAATCTGATATTACTAAAAAGGAATTCATGGAGTGGACTAACGGGGTATGGAATTTTATGGGAGAAAGTAAGAAGAGAGTAGGGCATCCTGCTCCATTTCCCGTTGAATTACCGATGCGCTGCATTAAGTTATTTAGTTTTGTGGAAGACACTGTTTTTGATCCTTTTCTTGGTAGTGGTTCTACTTTAATAGCTTGCGTAAAAACCGATAGAAAAGGAATAGGGATAGAAATTGATAAGAATTATTGTAAATTGGCAAAACAAAGACTTATAGAAGAAGGGCAAATTTATCAACTTAAATTCAAGGAATTTTCTGTTATTAAAGATAAAATTCAAAAATACAATACTCCCAAAAGCCCCAAAAATCCAAGGAATATAAAATTTTTTTCGAAAAGGAGAAAAGAGGATGCCTAAAAGCATCAAAGGCCTTGTTATGGAGTATTTCAAGAAACACCCTAATAAAGATTTAGCGCACGGTCCAGTTGTTGATTGGGTTGAAAATAGATATAAGCAAATTTACAATAAAAAGCCACGAGATACTTGGCGAACAATCAGAAAACTACACGAGATTGGATTTTTAATAAAAGTAAAAAAAGGAATTTACCGCTACGATCCCGATGCAGTCAAGAAAAGAGAATTAGAGGATTTTACACCCGAACAAAGGGAAGCAATTTTTAAAAGAGATGGTTATAAATGTGTTATTTGCGGAAGGGGCAAGAAGGAAGGGGTTGAATTACAGGTTGACCATATTAAACCAAAATATCTCGGTGGAGAATCAAAAATAGAAAATGGGCAAACTTTATGCGCTCAACATAACTTTATTAAAAAAACATTAAAGCAGACTGAAACAGGAAAAAAGATGTTTATTCGTCTGTATGAACTGGCTAAAAATGAGGGAAATCAAGAATTGTTAAAATTCTGCGAAGATGTTTTGGAAACTTATGAAAAGCATAACATTAATAGCCATATTGTTTGGGAAAAATAATTTTAAAAGGAGAAAATATGGATATATCTAAGGTCCTTATCTCTAAACAAATAAGCCCCTTAAAGAATATCTTGCAAATAACCACAGAAGAGGCTTTATATTCACTTAAAGAAGCATTAAAAGAATTTTCTTTGAGTGTAGATTTCAATATGCTTTCAAAAGAAGAATTAGAAAAACTTTTATCAGATTATGCTAATGCAGTAGTAACTTATCATCATGAAAATTATCATCAAGAAAGAGCTGCGTTTTTAAGAAATGAAAAAATACTTAAAAAATATGGTTTAACTGATGAAGATTTTATTATGATAGATTTTACATAGTTTCAGTAATTGATCCTATGTGTGGAAGTGGAACAACCATTGATGTCTGTAAAGAAGAAAAATGGAAAGTTTTAGGCTTTGATATAGTCCCTTATAGAAACGACATAGAACGAGCTGATGCAAGAAATTTACCTCTTGATGACGAAATAGCAGATTTCATCTTTATAGACGCACCATATTCAGATAACATTGAATATAATAAACATCCAGATAATATTGGAAATATCTCTTGTGAAAAGGAAGAATTTTTCATAGAGCTCGAAAAAGTAGCAAGAGAAGCTCACCGTATTCTTAAGCCAAATAAGAATATAGCGTGGCTTATTGGTGATCATTGGAGGAAGAAAAGTGGTTTTATACCCGTCGGTTTCAAAATTTATACCATATTAGAAAAATATTTCAAACCTATTGATATAATTACAGTTTCAAGGCATAATCAAACATCAAACACCCCGTTATGGCATAAAAGGGCAAAACAATACAATTTCTATCTTCGGGGGTTCAAATATTTAATAATAATGCAAAAGGTGTCCAGATGAAATCGCCCCATCACCTAACACAACATAAAAGGTTCGTGCCTTTCCGCACTCACCCAAATTTTTGCTTCGGGGAAACTTCCTTTATCCGCAAAACGTTAAGCGCCATTTTGTTTGGCGGATAGGAGGTTGCACTATATGTGAGGAATCATCATAGAAATTATTGGAATCATATTAGTTATCCTCATCGCTTACCTTTCATTTATAATAGCAGGAAGAAACCAGGTAATCTGGGGAGGCAATACTGATTTCTCCTTTCCTTGAACTGACTGCTTTCTCTGGCTTCCATTTGCGCTTGATGACATTATTCTATTAGAGAGCCTCCATGATTTCAACCAACGGATCAATTATAGAAAACCATCATCTATACGACATTTCAAGAATTAAGTATCGTGTCCCCAGATTAAATAGGTTATTCCCCTCTTTCTTTACGAATAATGTGGCTTTCTCGCTCGACAAAGGGAAAGCATAGAGAGGATTTTTCATCTTCCATTGAAAATTGAAAGTTTTATAATGCAAATTAGGTTTATCTCTTGGAAATCAAAACTTTTAAATATTCTTTTAATAAAAATGAAACGAGTTACGGCAAACTTCCGTTCTGGTTTTCTACCACCTTCCGCCTCTTTACCTA
>DHFQ01000147.1 GCA_002402325.1 Candidatus Aminicenantes bacterium UBA4820 | reverse complement strand
CAAATGCTTTAATTTCTCTTGCAAGGATTGATTCCTCTTTGTATCCTGCTGCAAGGGATTTTCTGCTTTATGACAAAAGTCTTGAGGTTCAAATTGCCCTTCTTGAAGCAATCAAATCTATTGGTGATCGTTCACCTTCCGCACAAAAGGTTGTAGAAAGGGGCTTTCTCTCTGAAGAAAAAGATGTGTTAGGAAGAGTCCATGGATTGGAGTTGAACTTTCCAAAATTTAAAATCAAGTTTAAAAATATATGGAGAAAAGATAAAGCCACATATTTTTTCACGGAATACATTGTTACACACGGCTGGGGGGATTGGACTCTCTTTGTTGATGTTGTTGAGGCAAAACCGTGGTTAGACCCTGCCTTTAAAGAGTTAAAGGTTGATACGCAGATTACAATCCTTTTTAGAGCGGGTTTGAAGGAGTCTATCAATCTGGCATTAGACCTTATTTTGAAAAGCAATCCCAGATTTGTCCCTTATTGCATCGGAGAATTGAAGGATATTGACTACATTCGTTTCTTGTTAAATAGTGATAAAGATTTTTTAAGAAAATATGCTTCAACTACCTTGATTTCTGTTAAAGACGACGGGTTCGCTGCAAGATTAAATTCCGCAATAGAAGAGTATAAAAACCACTCTCCTCAAATGACTGATGCCTATCTTGATTCTTTAAATATTGAATTCGCTCTTCCTTTACTTGATGAGGCTCATTTGAGGATGCTTCTTTCTGCAAAGCCGAACAAATGGTTTTCCTCAGTTAGCCGGCAACTCGCCTCAAGGGAAAAACCTCTAACCTACGACGAACTTACAAAGATGAATGTTGGGGGTTTCAATTTTACTGAGGTGAATTTTGAAAGTCTCTTTTATAGTAGATTAGATGCAATCTCAAGAGAAAAAAGATACGAAGAGATTCCAGAACAGATTGACATTGCTATAGCGAGTAGAGACAGAAGAGAACTATACCTTTCAGCCATTTCCAGACTTTTTAAGAATGAAGAGTTTAAAGCAAAGATACCCGAACCAATTTTGAAGGAGTGCCAGAATAAAATAAAAAATTTAATGAACCTTACTCCTAAGGACGGAGGTCTTAATTATTGGCGTGAAAAGGAAGAAGCCAATGAGTTGCTTTTAAATCTTTACACTTCTCAAGAAATAGATGAAGCATGGAAAAGTTTTATAACCTCCGATGATCCATTTGGAGAAAAGAATTCCTTTGGTGTTGTTGTTCGTGGATTTACTGATAAATGCGATTCCCTGAGGGATTTTCTTTCAAATTACCAATCGTGTAAATTCCTGTCAACAATGTTTGGAAATAGAATAATGAGCTACATTGGGGATAAAAAAGAAGGAAGAATTTATCAGCCTGTCTGTAACTGCAAGGATGAGATTAAAATCGTAACATTTGACTTTCCTGAATATCCATCAACTATAAAAAAATTGAGTGATGAGTTTATCAAGGATATAAAAGATGCTCAGGTAACAAATGAAGAGGAGTTTATAGAAGCCTTTCTAAAAGACAAAGGAGTTCTTGTTTCAGAAAATGATCTTTTTCCGCTCCTTAGCTCACCCGATTACATTATCAGACATCAGGCAGAACTTCTTGTAATAAAGAAGACAGGAATAAGTAACTTTCCTCTCTATTATGAAGAAGACAACCGGAACAAATGGCTTAAAGAGAAAGAGGCGGTAATAAAGGAAAAACTTGAAGAAAAGAAAGAAAAGATTAAAACATTAAGCGAGGAAGAAGAGAAAAAACTAAATGAGAGTCTTCTCAAGATCAGGAAAAAATATTTCGATCAAATTGTAGACGGTTTAAACCATCCTCTTAAGGTCGTAGGCGATAAGATACCTGGATATAACGAGAGTGTGTCCGTTCAGATATGGCAGCCCTCTTCCGTTTTTATCACTGATGCAGGAGTTCAGTTTGAAAATGAAATCAGGGCTTTATTAAATGATAAAGATCCAAAAATACGTCATTCAGCCGCATACGCACTGTGGGAAATGTTTAGAGATGAGAAGGGTCTGGAAGTTTTCAAAGAGGATGCTAAATCGGAAGATGTAAATTTAAAGGCTTCCTCTTTGTACACATTGCAACTTCTTGTAAGAAATGAAATGGCTCCTTTTTATCCTCCCCTTCTTAAATCAAAAGAGCCAATTCTGAAACAGGTTGGAATTGCAGGTGTAGCGACATTTAAAATAAAGGAGGCATTGCCGTATCTCCTTAAACTCGCTTTAGATATGGATCCCCAAACTGCATCTTTGAGTATATTGACATTCGGAGAGATGCGTTTGAAAGAGGCAAAACCATTTCTGTTGAAGTTGATTCTTGAACAAAGCAGTCTTGCACCATACGCAGCAATCGCTCTTACAAACTTTAGAACATCAGAAGATATTGAAGAATTTATTTCCTACGCTTTAAAAGAAGAGACGCCCTTATCGGCAAAGGAAAAATTGATATGGATCGTCATAAGAATAACAGGAAGGCCTGGAATCCAATATTTTGAACCTTACTCATCTTACGGAGTCTTACCAAAGCAGACCATCACAAAGGAGACTCTTAAGGATTGGCAAAGATGGTTTAAAGAGCATAAAGATGATTCCCCTGATAAGAGATTTCACTCCGTAGTTGAAGAACTTGTGGAGACGACTTTAGCGGGCGATGAAAAAAGAAGTCGTAGAGCAAGGTCAACTCTTTCAAGATGGGGCTTGATGGAATCAGCGTATTTTCTTGAAGGAAGTGCACCGTTAAATGAGCAAAACAAAGAAAAACTGAGAAAGTGGTGGAATGATGCAAAAAATAGAAGTGGATGGGATTTGCTTAAGAACTGCAACAATTACAACGATGAACTTTTTAGATTCTGCCTTGACATAAATGAAAATTTGACAAAAAAGATGGCTTTTACAAAATTTTATTTTTTATCCGTAGGTGATACTTCTTACAAGTTTGCCCCTTTCGGTGGTTCCGATCTTCACGCAAAAATAGTAAAACTTTTTGGAGTTGATTTTGGAAATCCGAATTATGCTAAAGGAGATGTTAAAGAGAAAGTTTTGAGCGATTGGCTAAATTGGGCTGAAAGAGAGGGTTTGATAGACGAATGAAATCAGTTCAATTATTAAAACTATTTTTTCTACTATTTTTACCACTTTTTACGACTCAAATTTTTCCTCAAGAGGGTTTTTCATCTCAAAAGGGAATTGCCAGAATGGATTCACATCCAGAAGAAACGGTACCAAAAGTTGATCCCTGCCAGATTCTTGCAATGAGTCCAGAAAATGTTAATAAAGATGGAAGATGCTTCTATAGTATGCCCTATGGTCATAACGGATTTATATCCTGCATAACAGACAATCAGGAGTTCAAGAATTTCGTCTATAACGTTATAATGAAAACAAAATGTCACAATCTGTCTCTGCTACCGGGTTACAAAGAGGAGTTGCAAAAGTACTTTCCGATTTTAATTGAAGGACTTAACTCTGAAAATGTTTGCGTCGTAATGGAAGCAATTCACCTTCTGGGAGAATCGGGTGACGAAAGGGCAATTGAGCCCCTTCTTCAGATTTTAGAAAAATATCCGATAACTACTCAGGAGGGTTGTTTTACCTACACAACCCTTGTTGAGCATTTTGATCCTACTTATGTTGTGCACTATGTGATTGACAATCTGACATGGTTAAGAAACAATGTTGATAAATGGGAAGATTTGTGTGGACATAATATTGATTCGTTTCGTAAACTTCCTCCCGACATAAGGTTCTTTAACTTTCTTACCTCTTACTATGAAAACCCAAAGAGGAAAACTAACGGGGAAATTGTTCTTGATATTATTGCAGAACAGGCAAGGAGGGGCAATTTTAAGAAGGAACTAACTGCTTTTGTGAAAAGAGACCTTGAAAAAATTAAAAATTCTGGAGACCTCTCCATTGGAGTTTTACGAATATTAGCATCGGAAGATAACTTTGATCTGATTGCAGATTTTTATTACCAATTTTGTCTATGTGAAAAATCATCACCCAATTGTAGAACGCTTTTTAACATTCTAAAAGGTATTGGTGGAGAAAAATTTATCTATTTTTGTAAAGTTGTCTCAAAAAATGAGCCTTCACCAGATAAAAAAGAGGCTGTAAATATACTCTTTGACCACTCAGTTGAGCAATTTTTTTCCTCAAATTTGCCACATAGTGAATTTATTGATTGGCTAAAGAAAAATTGCAACCACGATCTTTTAAAAAATGTTGATTCTGCCAATTTTTACAAAGCGAAAAAGAAACTAATGGATAACTCCCCATATCTTTCAAACAGGGAGAAAATAGAATTCCTTCAAAAGGCGTCGGACCTTTTCAAAGAAAATAAGAAGACTTACGCTTCCTTGCAGTTTGATCTCTATAGAATCTATTCGTCAAACGATGTCAATGATTTAGAAAGTGCCTTACAATGCCTTAAAAACGGTATAGAGGCAAGTGCCCCTTCACAATATTCCTACTGGATCGATGAAAAAATTAAAATTGAAGAAAAAATAAAGAATTGTTCTATGGAAAGGGAGATTGAAGTAACAGCAATAAAGCCATCAGGGGATAATCTCACAAAAGCGGTCTGGAAAGGCGAAATTACCTCTTCAAAGGAAACTATCGACAGGCTAAATAAAACGGCTCTTTCAGCATACCTTGAATTTTTTGATTCAGAAGATAAATTATGTTTAATGGTTCCCTGCGATTCAGAGTGGGTTGAATGTAAGAATGGAGTAAATACAAAAAAGTGTTTTGAAATAAAGCCTTACCGAATTAACTACAAAGATAAAAAACCGAAGAAAGTTAGAGGTAAACTCCTATTCATATCTCAAGGAGAGGGCTTCAGAGGAAGTGTAGAGTCGCAAGATCTGAAAATTCAATAGATTTCCTGAATTCTACCGCTCCCTTTGATATGTTACTATCTTTTAAGCGAAAATCCGGTAAAAACAAATAAATGATGTGGCTATTATCGCCCCTGTGAAAATTATCGGTGGAACTCAAGGACATAGAAATATCCTTAATCCTAAAACGGTGGAAAAAAATCTATGTTACCTAAAAATGAGAACCCAACTCTCTTAAACCCTGATGCAAACTGACTCTTTTTACCCAGATGCTTAAATTGGGTAAAAAAACTTTACTTTGATTGACAATTTGATATAATAAATATGGAAAGATGGATATCTTTGAAACGGAGAAAATAAAGACTTTTTGGAATGCACTAAAATCAGAGGATGAAAAAAGTGTTATAAAAGCACTTTATTATATTTCTGCAACCTTTGGCGATTTAAGAAGAAGGTTTATTCTAAAAAAAGACAAAAATAGCTATGAAATTTTTTGGCAGGATGGAGAAACGGAAGATATTAGCCTGACACAATTAAAGGAGATTGTTAGAAAAGGTGAAAAAGGGCAATTTTATGCTGGAAGCAAAAAATGCGCCCTACTAAGTTATGAAGATAAAGATAAAGACCCAATTGCTTTATGGATTGTTTATTCAGAAAATTACGATAGGGCGTTGCCCCTATTTCCCTTCATTCTTGCACTATTCTTCAGGATAATTGAAATAAGGGAAAATAAATCTAAGCCTAAAAAGGAGTCAAACTATACAAAAGTTATTGAAAACCTTCTTCCTGATCCTGATAGGACGACTTCCTCAAATTACGCTTCTTATGTTTTAGGCAGAGTAGCGTCATTTTTAAATGAGGTTTTCTCTCCTTCATCCATCATCGTTGGAGTAAAAGATGAAAAATATTTTACAGTTGCAATAAAAAATGGAGAGAACATCTCTACTTTACATTTGAAAGGGAATGAAATTGAAGAAGTTTTATCTGATGAGTTTATGGAAATTGATTCATCATCGCCCACTTATACCAAAATTAAAAAGAGTTTTGGAATAAACACCAAAAATAAAATAATTGTCTTTAAGAAAGAGGAGGATAATTTAACTCTTTTGCTTTTCTTTGACACTGAAAATAAAGTTACTGAAGAATGGGCTCAAGTCCTTAGCCTCATAATTTCCATCTACCTACTTTTCTTAAAATCAGAAAAAGAAAAAGAAGAAATTGAGAAGAAAAGAACTGAAATTGCTGAGATATTTAAACTGGTTGTTAAAAGAACAGAAATAAGAGAAGCAATCTTAAATTCTCTTGAAATAGGAATCTGTCTTTTAACAAAAAATTTTGACATTTTATATCACAATCCATCCCTTCAGAAACTTCTAAACATAAACAATTTTGAAGTTATGGAGAAAAAGTTACTCAAATCAAAAGAGCCAGGCAGGTCCATATCAGCCCTTCTTGAAAAGGTAAAAGAAGAAAAAAAGGGAGTGAATGCTCCGTTACAGGTTTATGATAAATTTATAGATGTTTCTATCAATGAAATAGAAGGTGGCAATTTTTTGATCATTGCAACGGACAGGACGGAAATTGAAAAGGAACTTCAAGAAAGAAAGCATCTATTTTCTTTAATAACACATGAGATAAAAAATCCTCTTGCCGCTGTTTTAAGTGCATCTGAAATGGTCTATTCTGAAAGGGTTGGAAAACTTGAGCATCCACAACAGAAGAAACTTTCTGAAATAATATACAAAAATGCTCAATCAATGAGGCAAATTCTTGATGATGTTTCACTATACGGCAAATCAATTTTGGGAACAGGAAGTGAAATTTTACTGCCGATGAAACAGGCAATTTTAAAGATACTTGAGGACAAAAAAAGCGTGATAAAGGCAAAAGAAATTTCAATTCACACTGAAATTGCCGATGTTTCTATTTTCTGCAATCCCGCAATGATGGAAACTTTACTGTCAAACATAATTGGTAATGCAATAAAATATGGCTCTTTGAAAGGCAATGTTGGTATAAGAGTTGTAAAATTGGCTGGATACGCAATTCTTGAAGTAATAGATGATGGAATAGGAATACCAGAAAGCGAGATCGACAAAATTGGAGAACCCTTTTTCAGGGCAGAAAATGTTAAAGATACAATCGCGGGGACAGGATTTGGGCTTTCAATAGTAAAAAATATTGTCTCAAGGCTTCAGGGAACATTTAAAATTACCTCTCCAATTTCAAAAGAAGATAAAATATTTATTCATTGTTCTAACGGATTTGTTAATGGAACCAAAGTTGTGATAACCTTTCCTTTGGTAGGAGGTGAAAATGCCAGGTAAAATTCTTGTGGTTGATGATAACAGGTCTCTTGTTGAAATCTTAAAAATGGATTTTGAATTAAGGGGGCATACGGTTTTTACTGCTTTTGATGGCGAAGAGGCGGAACAATCAATAAAAGAAAAGCGTCCTGAGATTGTCATACTTGATGTGATGATGCCTAAAAAAAATGGATACGCCGTATGCAGGGACATCAAGAGAGATTTTGAACTCTCAAAAATTCCAATTGTTTTGTTGACGGCAAAGAACACGAAGGATGACATCTATTGGGGTTATGACTGTGGTGCCGATGCCTATGTAACAAAGCCTTATGAATCAAGAGATTTAATAAGGCTTGTCGAACAACTTTTGCAGGATGCAAAGGAGGGGAAAAGAAGTTATGCGTGGACAGGGCTTCCCGATGCCTCAATAGTGGAAAAAGAAGTCTCAATGAGGAAAGATGCGGGAGGAGATGTAGTCGTTTTAAACATAGAATTTGATGATGAACCAAAGGAATGTTTTATACAAAAATATGGAATGGGAAGGTATAGAGATATGATTCATTCCCTTGCATGGAAGATTTACAACACAGTTCAGGAAATTGCCCCAACAACGATGGTCGGGCAGTATGGGGATGACTCATTTATTATTTTAACCCATCCGAATGAACAAGAAAAGATAAAAGAAAGAATTGTTGATGAAGGAGACTCACTCATAAAAGGATATTATTCTGAGGAGGACAGGATAAGAGGAGGAATATCAACAAGGGATTTAGGGAGCGGAAAAGAGACGATTGTGCCGATGATTTCCCTCCTTATAAAATAAAAACATTATTAGAAAGCAAATTTCTTAACAGATGACCACCGTTGAAAAATAGAATATATAAGGGTGGCGCGCCCGACAGGACTCGAACCTGTAACCGCCGGCTCCGTAGTTAGATAACATCAAGCGCACCAACAACTTAAGTTATTCTCGCCTAGCTATAGCTGACAGTATTTTCAGGCATAAAGCGAAATATTCATGATACCACAAGAGAGGGCAAGAATTCTCTTCATAACGCATCCATAGTTGCACGGAAAGTTGCACTCATCGTCTATTCACGTGGGAGAAATCCATGCTGGGTTAAAATTAGCCTGATATTTTTAAAGAGCCTCCCTAAGCTTCAAATTTGCCATCCAGGTTAGTAAGTCCTTTGGTTGACTTAGCTTAGTCATTCGTCGGATCTTGATGAAGCGGACCCTTGTGGTATAATATTTTCTGTATTAGTCGGGAGGTTTCATGACGAGCAAGATAGACACCAAGCTTTATCAAGAATTACAAAGAAAACAACGAGATAGCGAAAAAGAAGTTTTGGGAATTGAAGATGTAAAAAACGATGCTCATGCAAGAGCGGCTATTCAAATCATAGATGCTTATTCCAAAGGAAGAGGCTTTATTTATATCGAAGCTCATTTACCCAATAAAACGAATAAGCCTTCCGACATTGTTCTCTGCGATGAATCGGTAGGAGTTGTTGTTTTTGAAGTAAAAGGTGACCACATTGAAAATATAAGAAAGTATTCAGCAGGGAAACTGAAGGTTGAGAGACGAGGGTCGACATTGGATGAATCTCCGTGGGACCAAGCCAGTGATAATATGTTTGCAGTAAAGAACCAATATGAAAGGAATAATAGACAAAATCTTAAAGAGCCTCCTTTTCATTTTTTTGCTTTTTTCCCACATATTGAAAAAAAGCAATGGCTACAACGCTTGGGTGAAACCCAACTTGATTACACAATATTTCAAGATGATGCGGCTATCCCTACTAAACTAAGGGGGAAAATTGCTTCAAAGATACAATCCAAGGTAAAAATCAACATGGATGTAATCAACTTAATGAAAGAAACCTATGGCGACTCAGAAGTTATCAACAACAAGAGGGATGACAGGGAAAATGTTGTTGGAGAAACTTTGGGATTTTGGATTGATGGGCAAGAAAACCAGGCAAAAAATCTTTCCATTGAGCAACAAGACTTATCAAGGTTAAAGCTAGATGGTCGTCCCAGGCTTATTAGGGGAGTGGCTGGAAGTGGAAAAACAGTCGTTTTAGCCAACTTAGCGGCTAGGACTTTTCTGAGACATCAAAGAGACCTGTACGGAAGGCATTCAGAATATAAAATACTGGTTCTTTGTTATAATAAGTCTTTCATTCCATTATTGAAAGAGAAAATTAGAGTGGCTTTTGAAAGCCAAAACTCTGACGGCACAATATTGGATGATAAAATTAAGATATCAAATAGTGACGCTTTTTTTTATGGTACTCTGATAAAAAATGGAATAATAAAAATCGACAATGAGTTATTGAACTATAGTAATAACGAAGAAAGAGACAAGTTCTACGGAAAATTGGTTGAACTCTGGAATGAGCAAAAAAAAGTTCATCCATTACCCATACCGAAGTACGATGCAATTTTTATTGACGAGGGGCAAGACCTATCAGAGAATGAATACAAATTGCTTTTGGATTTTGCCAGAGATGACAACAACAAGGAAACAAACCTGATAATCTTCTATGATGATGCCCAAAATATTTATGGAAGAACTAGACCAAACTGGAGTAAGATTGGAATTAACGTTGTTGGTGACCGAACAAGAGTAATGAAGGAATGTTTTCGGTCTACCAAAGAAATTATTACTATCGCTTTTAATGTCCTGTTGGGAACTGCGATGAATCAAGACTCTATTGTCAAGACAAAAGGGTTTGCGGACGTTGATACTCTAAAGAGGCTCAATTTAATCGAAGAGCTTCCCGAAGGATATTATGGCGTTCATTTTGCTAAGAGGGAATGTGGCTGGCCTGCTCCTATGACCTTCGAAACGAGGGATAAGGAATATGACTTTATCTGCAATGAACTTATCAAATTGATAGGAAAGGAAGAGGTTCGTCCTGAAGACATACTACTTCTTAGCTTCGCCAAGGGGCTATGTAATGAGATTAACGACAAAATTACAAGCAAGTTAATTTCCCAAAAGCTTATCCAGAGGACTATACGTCCATATACAGAAGATGATAAGAATAACTATATATTTCAACCAAAATGTCTGACAATATCAACAATTCACTCTGCTAAAGGATATGATGCTCCTATTGTCTTTTTGTTTGGAATAGACACTCTTTCCGAAGATGAAAAAGGGAGAGCTATTTTCTATGTTGGGTCAACTCGTGCCAAATACAAGCTTTACCTGACAGGTAAACGTGGAGGCAGTAGTCTCCTTTCAGAAGCGAATTCGTTGGTTGAGCAATTTTCAGAGAAATATATTGAATGACAATTTGCCAAATATGCCCGAAGTTTTGAAGTAACCCGGGATTTTTGGTTGATATGGCTCTCCACTCTAAGTAATCGCCTTCACTGTTCCAAAGTTCCATTTTCAATTGAAATTGTTTTAGAACTAAACAAACCAGTTTTTAAGTCCCAAGGCGCTTTTTGTTAGGTCAAAGTAGCATTAAAAGTTGCATTTCTCAAATTAAGACTAGAATATAAGTCTGTCTACAATCCGCCAGTATGTAGAAGAGATAAGCCTCTTTAAGGTTAATTGAGAACCGGCAACCCCCTGCTAAGGTACATAAGCCCCCCTGTTTCTGCTTCAAAAAGGGCATTGGGGGCAAAGCGGGGGGAAGGGGAAAGCACCGGGTTGAATGCCTCTCCCCTTCCCGAAGAGATTAGTTGATTGTGCCTGAGCAATCTTGGACTTTGTTTCGTGGCTCCATGTTCTCTGGCACTTTCGGAAGGTGTCCAAGCTTCATCTCTCTGTTCAAGTCCTTGAAATAGTAAAAATGCCTATCCTGAAGTTCAAAGACTTCAATACTACCCGCTTCCCCCTCTTCCTCCGGAAGTAATAACATGACATCCATGTCTTCAAGCTTGTCTTTAAGGTAATTGTATTGCTCAATAGACTGGAACGGCGCCCTGCTAATTACGCCGAAGGCAATTTCATCTTCATGTTCCTTGTAGAACCTTAAAATGCTATCCCAAGCCCCTTCATAAGTAAAGGGTGAAAAGTTTACCTCTTCTCGAATAACCTCAGTTCGCCTCTTCGCAAAACTCAAAACAGGCAATCTCTTGAATGTCCATTTCAGCAACCAAATCCCTCAGGTTCCCATTTACCCTGACTATCACTACTACGTGTCCGTTGTGTTCAGAATCCATCTTTTTCATCTTAAAACTCCTTTCAATTATGGTACTTATTATTAAGGCTTCCAATTCCTTCTACCGCACCACCAATCAACTTGAGTTCATTTTTGTTCTCCCTTCCATCTCTGCCCCTCCATCTATTAAAACAAATACATAATAGATATTTGGTATAGTTGGAGAGGCAGGTAAAAAACTGAGTGCTATAATTACCCCTTAAGCGGAGATAGTGCCTCCAAATCGTCAACAGAGTCGCTTAAGAGAAAGTTCTAAAAGGAGTATAGCCGTGATAGAAATAGAAAAACCCTTTTCCAAGCTTGCCAAGGAACGCTCTATTTTCCATTCGGAGGCGGACTTCCAACATGCCTTGGCTTGGACTATTCAGAGAGAGTTTCCGGAGGCTTCTGTTCGCCTTGAGCTACCTATCCAGATAAAGAACAAGCTGCTTCATGTGGACATCTGGATAATCCATAAGGGGCAGATAATAGGGATAGAGCTGAAATATTTGGTTCGCAAGATGACTACTCAACTGAACGGGGAGTTGTTCCAGTTGAATAACCAATCCGCTCAGGACATAAGACGGTATGATTTTATAAAAGACATCAAACGCCTTGAGGATATAGCGGAGGAACGGAAGAACTTTACCGGCTATGCTATCCTGCTCACGAACGACACCTCTTATTGGTCGGAACCAACGAACCCCGACACTATCGACGCCATGTTCAGACTCCAAGAAGGACGGATACTTAAGGGTAAACTGTCATGGGGTAAGAAAGCCTCCGAGGGCACTATCAAGGGGCGGGAACAGTCTATTGTCCTTAAGAATCGGTATGAGGTTAGGTGGCAGGATTATTCCCAGGAGGGGTTGTTCAGGAGCCTAACTATCCAAGTCGGAAACCGTTAGGAGCAATGAAAAGAGAGGAAAGTATCAATTCATTCCAATCTGATAGTAAATCACTCCCGGTAGCTCGCCCCAAGTGCTGTCAGTATATTCATTGATGAACAGAGGTCCAGAAATATCAACGAAATTCTGATCTGGCTCAGTGCTTCTGTAAACTCTGTAGCCACAACTTAATCCAAGGTCTTCCCAGTCCAAATGAAGGTCAGCGCTACCAACGAGTTCCAGCTTAAGTTCTGAAATGAACTGTCTATTCCCGATTTCTCCTGTTAAATAAGGGTCATAATCAACAGAACCGATGATTTCCCTCCTTATAAAATAAAAACATTATTAGAAAGCAAATTTCTTAACAGATGACCACCGTTGAAAAATAGAAGATATATGGCGCGCCCGACAGGACTCGAACCTGTAACCGCCGGCTCCGTAGGCCGATGCTCTATCCAATTGAGCCACGGGCGCTAAATTTTATTATAAATCACTAAGACAATTAGTTCAAATATAAAAGTAGCCTGATTTGTGATATTCTTTATACTTGAGTAGTTAGTCAATTTTAAATTGGAGGATTTTATTGCGAAATAAAAGAATAGCATCTGTGATATTTTTGGAGGAGTAGTAGTTTGAAAAGAAGTGTCATATTTTGTCTTTTCTTCTTCATATCTATCTCATATTTTCCCATAATAAACCCAATACCTTTTAAACCAAAGATCGAAAAATCTCCCTCAGCACAGGCAAAAGAAGGAAAGAAAGAGAAGAAAGAGGAAAGTTCTACTTTTATTCTTACTTTTGACACCCTTGAAACGATAGGAGAGGAAACTTACAAAGCAGCCGGGAATGTTAGATATGAAAGCAAAACTATGATTTTAACGGCGGATACTTTAATCTATGATAAAAATAATAACTCAATTCACGCAGAGGGAAATGTTAGTGTAAATTTTCAAGATTTTACAATAAGCGGTGATGCCCTTGATTACAATACCAGAGATGAAACGGGAACAGTTTATAATGCAAGGGGAACTCAAAAAGATGGCGATTACACAGTTATTGCTAATAGAATAAAAAAAATCGGTGAAGATTGGTATGAAGTTGAAGATGGAATTTTTACATCCTGCAATTCTTCACTACCACCGTGGAGTTTAAAGATAAGCAGGGGGAAATTCCATCTTAACAATTACGCCTTTTTAAACAATCCAAGATTTAAGGTAAGGGATATTCCGATAGTTTATTCTCCCTACATAATCTGGCCTATAAAAGAGGATAGGTCCACCGGGCTTCTTCTTCCATCTATTGGTAGTTCAAACACCAAGGGATTTACCCTTGGGACTGCATTTTACTATGCTCCAAAAGATTATTTTGATACAACCTTTTATTATGACTATTACAAAAAGGCTGGAAATGGTTTTGGGAATGAGTTCCGATATGCCCTTACAGAAAAAGATTACGGTTATTTTTCTGGGTATTACATAAAAGATAAATTGACAGACAAAAATAGATGGTTTTTAACATTCCAGGCTAAACAAGATTTTTCAAAATGGGAGTCGTTGGTTGACATTCACCTCATTTCCGATGCCGATTTTTTCAGAGATTACAACAGAGACTACGCTGAAAGCACAAAGGGAAATTTTGATTCAACAATTTTTTTGACAAGACCAGTGATTGGGGGCAATCTGAATTTATATCTTGAGAGAAGCCTTGAATACTACGATGTTAATACCCGCCTCATAGAAAGTGCACTTCCAAAGGTTGAATTCAGGCTCCCCTCGACAAAACTTGCCCCTCAGATTTTTACTTCACTTGAGACTTCCTTCACTCGTATTTATAAGCAATTCTACGGAAATGGGGATACAAACTATTCACGCCTTGATTTTCATCCATACTTTGAATATCCGCTAAGAACTCCTCCTTCTATTGATATAATTCCCTCCATTGAATTGAGGGGAACTTACTATTCAAAGGAGTTTGAAAACGGCAGGATAGAAACCGATTCGATTTTTAGAAGACTTTTAATCGGGAAACTGGATATCAAAGGCCCAAGATTTTTTAAAAAATTTAAAGGTGGAACGAAACATATTTTAGAGCCCTTTGTTGAGGCAAAATGGGAATCATACAAAAACGATGATGGTTATCCCCTATTCGATGATGTTGATGTTTTAGATAAGAGAGGAGACAGAATAACTTACGGAATAAGAAATAGATTTTATTCCAGAGATGGAAACCTCTCTGTTGAAGCTAATGTGTATCAGGAGAAAAATTTTGATAATTACATCTCTTTTGCAGATTCAGATAAGTCAAAATATTCACCACTTGTTTTTGAATTCAAGTATTGGCCAAAAAAACTTTTCAGCATTGACTTCAAACTTTCCTACCACCCTTTAACACACAGACTTGAAGACAGGATGTTGAGCGTTGCCTTTTCTACTCCAAAGAAGGAGCAATTTTTCAGGATTTCTTATTATTACTCAAATGACCCTTCAATAAAAGAGAACTTTTTTAAAGCAAAATATGAGGAGCTTCTTCTTGCAGCATCGTTGAGACTTTTTGGTGGTAAAACGACGATTGAACCCCACATTGAAAGAGACCTTGTTGAAAATTCCTTTAGAAATTCATCCTTAATTTTCTGGTGTCACGGCTCGTGCTACAACATCGGCTTTGAGGGAGGAAGAAGGGAAATAGGAAGTTTCAGCGAGACTTCTTTCAGAATTTTAATCAGCCTTAAGCAGGTTGGGAATGTTGTTGACCTCTTCGGGGGAAGTCAGTCTTTTAGATGATGTTTTTAAGAAAGTTAATCCATCTTCTTATGGGCTTTTTTACTCTTGCTTTAAAATACATTTCACCTCTATTTGCTTTAATTTGTGCAGGAGTTGCATTCTTGCACAACCTCTATATTTTTCCTTTGTATGGAAGGAAAAAGATTGAAAAAAAGGAAGAAAGACAAAAAGGATACTACGCAATAGTAAGTTATCCAGTTGTAGTCTTTCTTCTAATACTTTTCGCAATCTATATCAAATCACCAATCAAAGGATTTCAGATGGCTGTTGCAGGTGCATCGTGGGCAATTCTTGCCTTTGGTGATTCAACCTCTGCAATTTTCGGATCTTTATTTAAAGGATTCAAACTTCCCTACAACAAAGATAAAACCTTTGTTGGAGCAATTTCATTCATTATCTTTGGTTTTATCTCTTCACTTCTTGTCTTTCTATTTATCACAGAAAAAAGTTTTTCAGATGCTTTTAAAAGCGACATTTTTATAGTTTTACTCATTGCGGTAATAATTTCTTCACTTGTTGAATCTTTAAGTGGTCAATTTGATGACAACATTGGATTTCCCTTCGTAGCACTGTCAATAATTTCCTTTGCATCGTTAGATCCTTCAAAAAGTTTTTTAAATTCTCTCTATATTTCAAGCATAGATAGAAAAGATTTAAACATCTTTATTTTTCTTATGATCTTTAATCTCTTTTTTACTTTAATCTCATACTTAAAGAAATGGATTGATTTAAAAGGCTCTCTTTTTGGTTTTTTGATAGGATGTGGTGTAATTATATCAACAGGATTAAAAGGTTATCTTGTTCTGATTCTATTCTTTATTCTTGCAAATTTTTCAACACTTTACGGAAGAAAAGTAAAGAGATTGAGAGGAATTGAAGAGTTAAATGAAGGTAAAAGGGGCATAGAATCTGTTTTTTCAAAGGGGCTCGCACCTCTTATTTTATCTTTTTTCAGTTTTGAAGCGTTCGTTTTAACTCTTTCCTTCTATGCTTCAGATACTGTTGCAACTGAATTCGGAAAAACAACGAAGGGAAAAACCTTTTCACTATTAAATTTTAAAAAGGTAAATCCTGGATTTGTTGGCGGGGTAAGTTTAAAGGGAACACTTTCTGGATTATTTTCAATTTTAATTTTCAACTATCTTTCCATTTTTATTATAAAGGGAGATTTTTTCGACCTTCGAATCTATCTTTCCTGCTCAATGATTGTTATTATTTTCTTTATCATTGAATCAATTTTAAATGAATTAAATAAAAAGCACCTTGTAACTTCAAAATGGGTCATTCACATTGTTCTTGGATTTCTTCTTGGCTTTTTTATAAATCAAACTTTGATGAGGTTTTCAAATTGAAATTAAAGACTTTTTTTGAACTTTTAAGGCCATTCACATTGATTCCTCCATTACTTGGAATTCTTTCTGGCTCAGCCTGTGCCTACGGAAGCATCCACAATCCCCATACCCATTTTTCTTTTAAATTATTTTTAACATTACTTCTTGGATCAATCTGTGCATCAATTCTTAATGGTGCTTCAAATATTATAAATCAGGTCTACGATGTTGAAATTGATAAATTCAACAAGCCGTCGCGACCTATTCCGAGTGGAAGGGCATCTTTAAAAGAGGCAAAATATCTCTCATATATTTTATATCTAATTGCGCTTATTCCAATGTGGTGGATTGTTCCCCCTCCTTACGATACAGACTTTTTAAGCAGAACCTTCGCTCCTGTATATCACCACTCCACCTTTTTCCTCTTTCTTGCGGGACTTATTTTGACCTTTGTCTATTCTTCTAAATCATTTGGTAGAACAAAAGAAAAGACCTACGCTTCAAACTTTACAATTGCCCTTGCAAGGGGAGAATTTTTAAAGGTTGCGGGATGGGCAATGGTTGCACCGATTTTTTATTTTGAACCGTGGTATCTCGGTTTTATCTTCTTCCTTTTTTTGCTTGGTTCAACATCAACAAAAGATTTTTCGGATATTGAAGGGGACAAAAAATTTAATTGTTTAACCCTTCCTGTAAGGTTTGGTGAAGTAAAAAGTGCAAAAATGATCGCTCCATTTTTTATCTTCCCATGGTTTTTATTCCCTTTAGGACTTCTTATCAAAATTGATAACAAACCACTTTTGACGGGGAATCCAATTCTCCTCGTTTTACTCTTTTTAATTTTGACACTCTGGGGAATTTACACCGTAAGGTTGATTTTGAAAGACCCAAAATCGCTTTCAAGAAGTGAGAACCATCCTTCGTGGAAGCAGATGTATCTTATGATGATGTTTGCACAAGTTGGCCTTGCCATCGCTTATATTGTAAAATGATTTGTTACGATGTTTTTTCTAAAGGAGATTTGAATGGTGTCGTCAGTTAAAGGGACATTTGACCTTTTCTACCCGGATATAAAAAAATATCTCCTTATGGAGGAGTGTGCAAGAAAGATTTTTTCTCTTTACGGGTTTAGTGAAATAAGAACTCCGATACTTGAACACACCGAACTTTTTTCAAGAAGTGTAGGGGATGAGACGGACATCGTTAAAAAGGAGATGTACACATTTCTTGATAAAAAGGGTCGCTCTTTGACTTTAAGACCCGAAAACACTGCACCGGTTATAAGAGCAATAATTGAGCATAAACTTTACGAATCGCCCCGCCATTCAAGACTTTACTACATCGGTCCACAGTTTAGATATGAGAGGCCTCAAAAGGGTAGGTACAGGCAGTTTCACCAAATCGGGATTGAAATAATAAACGATCCTTTTCCTCTAATTGATTTTGAAGGAATTTTGATTGCTAAAGAACTTTTGAATTCGCTTGGAATCTTAGAGGTTGAGGTGAAAATTAACTCGGTTGGTTGCAAGAAATGCAGACAGAATTTTATCTCTATTTTGAAAGACTATTTGAATAAATTTAAAGGCGATTTATGCTCCGATTGCAATGAAAGGATAGAGAGAAATACGCTTAGAGTCCTTGATTGCAAGGTTGCCTCCTGTCAGAAGGTTATAGAAAATTCCCCCGTAATAATTGACTATATTTGTGATGAGTGCAAGGAACATTTTTCAAAAGTTACACAATTTTTAAATGACTTTGAAATTCCATTTAAAATAACACCACGCCTCGTGAGAGGGCTTGATTATTACACAAAAACTGTCTTTGAAATGACCAGTTTTAAATTGGGTTCTCAAGACGCAATTGTGGGCGGCGGCAGGTATGATGGACTAATATCAAGCCTTGGCGGTCCAGATATCCCCTCTTTTGGATGGGCTCTCGGAATGGAGAGACTCTCGCTTTTAATGGAGGATTCTCCTTTAAATGATAACCTTCTCTATCTTGCATGGATGGGGGAAGAATGTTTGAAATTTGCGATGGAATGTGCCTCCTATTTGAGATCAAAAGGCGTTGAAGTTGTTCTGGAGGGAAGTTTGAGATCTTTAAAAAATTCTTTAAAAAGGGCAGAAAGATTTCAAGCAAATTACTCTTTAATTATAGGTGAGGATGAGGTAAAGAGCGAACTTTTAACCCTGAAAAATATGCGAAACGGTGAACAAATAGCCTTAAAACTTAACGAAATTCCCAATTTCATTTTGAATGGAGAATAGGATGAACATAGAGAAAAGAACGCACTACTGCGGAGAATTAAACAAGAACAATGTTGGCGAAAAGGTTATCCTTCTTGGCTGGGTGAGAAGACAGAGAGATTTAGGAAGTTTGATATTTGTTGATTTGAGAGATAGAAGCGGAATTGTTCAACTAAAATTTTCTCAAGAGAAAAATCCAGAAGAGTATTTTGTTGGTAAGAAACTCCGTTCTGAATTTGTGATTGGCGTTGAAGGAGAAGTTTTTTTTAGAGGAGAAAAAGATATAAATCCTCATCTTCCAACGGGTGAAGTGGAGGTGTTAGTTTCAAAAATGGAGGTCTTTTCAGAGGCAGAAACCCCTCCATTTTCAATTGAGGATGAGGCAATCATAAATGAGGAGTTAAAACTTCAGTACAGATATCTTGACTTGAGAAGGCCATTTCAAAATAGAAGAATTCAATTGAGACACAAATTGACGCAAACAGTGAGGGAGCATCTCTCAAAAGAAGGTTTTATTGAGATTGAAACTCCATTTCTTACAAAGTCAACACCCGAAGGAGCGAGAGACTTCCTCGTTCCAAGCAGGTTAAGAAAGGGGACATTTTATGCACTTCCCCAATCTCCGCAACTTTTCAAGCAACTTTGTATGGTAGCAGGTTTTGATAAATATTTTCAGATTGTAAGATGCTTTAGAGATGAGGATTTAAGAGCGGATAGACAGCCAGAGTTCACTCAAATTGATATTGAAATATCCTTTCCAACAGAAAAAGCAATAATGGAAATTTCAGAAAGGTTGCTTTTAAAAGTCTTCAAAGAGTTTTCTTTTGAAGTTTCTCTTCCAATTCCAAAAATGAGTTATAAGGAAGCGATTGAAAGATATGGCTCAGATAAGCCTGATACAAGATTTGGAATGGAACTGAAATCCGTTGAACATATTGTCAAAGAGGGAAACTTTGGAGTTTTCTTAAAGGCGATTGAAAATGGCGAAAGCGTTAGGGCGATTGCCATTCCAAAGGAGGGTTTGATTTCAAGAAAGGAACTATCAAATCTTGAAGAGATGGTAAAACCTTTTGGAGTCAAAGGTGTTGTTGCAATTCAAAGAATAGATGGAAAACCAAAAGGATCGCAGGTTAAATATTTAGGTGAAGATGCAAGTAATAGAATCCTTGATTTTATGCGGGTAGAGGAGGGAGGAACGGCTCTCCTTGTTGCTTCTCCATATCTTTCAGCATCAACAGCACTTTCCCAGATAAGGCTTTACTTTGGAAAGTTACTTAAACTCTACGATCCATCAAAGCACTCTTTGTTATGGGTTCACAAATTTCCTGCATTTGAGTGGTCAATGGAGGAATCAAGGTGGGTCTCAATCCACCACCCTTTCACGATGATAAAAGAGGAGGATATTGCCCTTCTTGAAAAGGAGCCTGAAAAGGTTGAATCAATTGCCTATGACATAGTTCTTGACGGAAATGAGATTGGAGGAGGGTCAATAAGGATTCATAACCCCGACCTGCAAAAGAAAATTTTTAAGACTCTTGGATTTACTGAGGAAGAGGCAAATCAAAAATTTGGCTTTCTTCTTGAGGCATTCAAATATGGAACCCCTCCACACGGAGGAATCGCTTTTGGTCTTGATAGGCTTTGTATGCTAATTCTTTGTTGTGATTCAATAAGGGATGTAATTCCTTTTCCAAAGACGACATCAGGGCTTTGCCTTATGACATCATCCCCATCTGAAGTTGATCAGGATCAACTAAAAGAGTTAAAAATTAAAATTGAGAAGGAGTAAAAGGTGATAAAGGTTACACTTGGAGTTTCATCGTCAATCTCTGTTTACAAATCGCTTGAAATTGTAAGGCGATTTAAGAAGAGGGATTGCGATGTTAAAGTGATAATGACTAAGAATGCAACAAAACTTGTCTCTCCTTTAACATTTGAGGCAATTTCTCAAAACCCCATTGCAACAGATTTATTTGAAGAAAGATCACTNNGCAACTGCAAATGTTATAGGGAAATTTGCCTCAGGGATTGCTGATGATTTCTTAACTACACACTTTATTTCTGCAACTTCAAAGAGGGTCATTGCCCCCGCTATGAATGGAAGGATGTGGAGAAATGAGGTTGTAAAAGAGAATGTCAATAAACTTAAAAAATTGGGAGTTATTTTCATTGGTCCAAAGGAGGGAAATCTTGCCTGCGGTGAAGAGGACATTGGCGCCCTTGAAGATCCAATTTTCATAGTTGAGGAATCTTTATCACTTTTAAAAGAGAAGAATTTAAAAGGAAAAAAAATATTGGTTACGGCGGGCGCGACAAGAGAGTTTCTTGATAGGGTGAGATTTTTATCAAACCCATCTTCAGGTAAAATGGGATTTTTTATTGCTGATGAGGCAAGAAAAAGAGGGGCTTCGGTTACTTTGATTTACGGTGCAACTTCAATTGAAGTACCAGAGGGTATAAAAGCGATCAAGGTAACATCAACTTCGCAAATGGAAAGGAAAGTTTTAGAAAACTTTAAAAAGTGTGATTATCTTTTTATGTGTGCGGCACCGTCAGATTTTACATTTGAAAAGAGGTTTGATAACAAAATTAAAAGGGCGGAAGGGGCAATCTCTGTTGTTTTAAAGCCAACCTCTGACATTTTAAAGAAAGTAGCAGAGATTAAAAGAGAAGATCAAATAATTTGCGGATTTTCTGCAGAAACTGAAGATTTCATTAAAAATGCAAAAAGAAAGATTAAAGAGAAGGGGCTTGATTTTATTGTTTTAAATGATGTTTCAAGGAATGATATTGGTTTTGAATCTGATTATAACGAGGTCAAAATCATCTCATCTTCAGGTGAAATTAAAGAAATTAAAAAGGATTTAAAAAGAAACATTGCAGAGAAAATTCTAAAAAAGGTTTTGAAAATTGAAGAATGACCTAAAATCCCAATTAAAGGCGAGATGCGACCTCTTAAAGCAATTTGGAGTTGGCTACTACTTTGAGGAAAAGGAAGAGGTTCAAAAGATGGATCATTCAACACTTCTTAAAAAGGTAAAAAGTAAAATTGGCAACTGCAAACTTTGCGACCTTTACAAAAATAGAACAAATGTTGTCTTTGGAACGGGTAATCCCAATGCAAGATTGATGTTCATTGGGGAAGCGCCTGGAGAGGATGAAGACATTCAGGGAGAACCTTTTGTTGGAAGGGCGGGGCAACTTCTTACAAAAATAATTGAAAACGGTATTGGAATAAAAAGAAGCGATGTTTATATAGCAAACATAGTTAAGTGCAGGCCTCCTGAAAATAGAAATCCAAAGCCTTTAGAAGCTTTAACCTGCCTGCCCTTTTTGAAGTCTCAAATTTCAATAATTTCTCCAGAAATCATTGTTTGTCTTGGAAAGGTTGCTCTTGAATATCTTCTTCAAAGGACAGAGCCAATTTCAAAGGTGCGCGGAAAATGGCTTGAATATAATCAAATTCCTGTAATGGTAACCTTTCATCCAAGTTATCTTTTAAGGAATCCATCCGCAAAGGGTGATGTGTGGACGGATATGAAGGAAGTTATGAACAGACTTGGGATTCCGGTACCCAAAAGAAGGAACTCCTGATTCACCATAGGACAAAAAAACCTCCCCATTCGGGGAGAATAAAAAATTACAAATTCAAAACACTATTCAGATTCCATCTTTGGCTTCCAAACTTTCCAGACATTTCCGACAAGGTCAGGACCAGGCTTCAAAGTTGATTTTCCGGGTTTCCAGCCGGATGGAGTAACCTCTTTTCCCTTTGTCTCCCTTACAAGTTGGAAAGCCTGTATTTGCCTTATTGTTTCAAAAACGTTTCTTCCAACAGGTGGAGTGAGAACCTCGTATGCCTGAATTATCCCATCTGGATCAATAATAAACCTACCGCGATTTTCGACTCCTGCTTCCTCGCTGTAGATTCCGTAAACGCTGCCCACCTTTCCTCCCGCATCTGAAAGCATCGGGAATGGAACTCCTCCTTCAACCATTTTTGAAAGTTCATTTTCGTCCCACATCTTGTGGACAAAAGTACTGTCAACGCTAACTGATAAAACTTGAACACCCAGTTTTTCAAATTCATTGTTTTTATCGGCGACCGCCGATATTTCTGTCGCTCAGACGAATGTGAAATCACCCGGATAAAAGCACAAAACAACCCATTTTCCAAGATAATCGGAGAGTTTTACTGAGATAAATTTCCCTTTGTGATACGCTGGTGCAACAAAATCTGGTGCTGGCTTTCCAACCTGTATCATCTTTTTTTCCTCCTTTCTTATTTCTTCTTTTTGTGGTTTTGCCTCTTCATTTCCCCCTATGACACCGCCTGTTGGGCGAGCACAGCCCACTTCAATTTCTTTTTCCATTCATCACCTCCGCACTATTATTTTATCATTTTTTCTAATTTGTCAAGTGGTCGCAGCATAAGTGTCAAAACTGTACTGCACCCAAAAAGTCTTTGACTTTCCCACACATCCTGGAAAAAGGTCGACTAAAGCCTTCCCTTTTTCCACAATTCCCACAGCAATAACACTACTATTTTTTTCTTTAAATGTGACATTTTTAAAGAGTAAAACTATGTGACATTTCTAAAGAGTCTTGACAGGGATGGTAGGGAACATAGACTTAGGTGGGTAAGATGCGAGGAAGACAAAGGTGGTGCACCAATGCCGGCGTAAAAATTCAAGGAATTGAAGCAATTTTTCAATTGCTTCAAGCCGTAGAATTTAAGCCGGTAGTGAACTTCTGTTCATTGAGGATTTGACCCCCGTTAATCATTTTTAA
>DHFQ01000118.1 GCA_002402325.1 Candidatus Aminicenantes bacterium UBA4820 | reverse complement strand
GATGATACTTGCTTCACAAATTCAACCGCTTCTTCATTCACCGATGCGAATGGAACGCCATCTCAACCTGTAATCACATCAATAGTTGATATTGATCCCAACAATCTAACAGGAATTCAAGTGAACTATACTTCTGGTGCACCTGCGACACAGCACGATTTATACAAAGATGGAGCACTTGCAGTTTCAAACTATGTTTCAGGAGTCACCTATCAACCCGGAGATAATTCTACGCACAGTTATGTGGTAAGAGCGGTAAATGGAACTTGCTACACAAACTCAGCTCCAGTCAATGGAACTGATGCCTACACAGTAACCGTGCCACCAGAAATTGCGACTGGAACGAACTACAGCTGGCCAACTGCAACTCAGACACAGCAAAGTATGGGATGGAACAGTGAACCGGCAGCGACAGGTTACAAGGTTTACAGAGGAACAAAAGCCAACCTTGGGGCTCTTTGCGATGGAACAAATGACTTTTGCACGAGATATGATGGGAGTAACACAACACTTGATATAACATCAGATAATCCTGCAACTATTGATACAACTAACAGGGTTGTCTATTACCTGATTGTTGCCTACAATGGAGGAGGAGAAGGACCTTCTGGAACTGCGACATGCGGAGCAAGAGTTGTCAACACAACAGGAAATTGTCCGTAAAAATTGATAATGAAAAAGGGCTGGCTTGCCAGCCCTTTTTTCTTTTTAAGGGGGTTAAGTAATGTTAAAAAAATTAGTAGTTGCCGTTTTAGTTGGATTGGTCCTTTTTTCTTTTACTTCTTTTTTTGCATCTGGAAAGGCAGATTTTTTAATACAAATAGAAAGATTGAATGCAAATGACAAAGATTTACTCATTGAAAAGGAAGAGAAGATTGTTTATGAGACTTTGAGTTCACTCTATCTTCTCGGGGATAAGGAAGACATATCTGCACTTCAAAAGTATGGTTACAACATTCAAATAATTGACTCCTCTCCTGAGCAGTTTAAATATTATTCTATTGGATTAAGGAAAGACTCGGATATTGAAAAAATAAAGGAAGCAGGAGATATAGTCTTTTCTGAAGAAAATATAGTTATTTTAAGAGTTCCCTTTGGTGTTGAATTGAAAGGTCTTTACGATGCAAAGGTCTTTATAGTTCCAATTACTTTTGATGGTTTTAAAAAGCCTCTTTACTCTGATGAAATTGAGAAAAAATTGACCTTAAGAAATGAGGCGACCAACCCCCTTGTAGTGAAGATGTTAAACACACTCTCAATGACACAGGTTGACAACACATGGAATACGATTGTTGTGAATTCTCCAACCGGGACAAGGTATAGCACCAACACTGGTTGCTTTGACGCATCAAATTATGTTTTGGGGCAATTTTCAAATTTTGGACTTCAGACAAGGTCTTTGACGCACACTTCCGGATATGCTCCTAATACAGAAGGGCAGATAACGGGAGCAATAAAACCCGATGAAATTTACATAATAGAGGGACATCTTGATGATCTTCCTCAAACTGGTGTGGCACCCGGAGCGGATGATAATGCGTCTGGTTCTGTCGCTGTTGTGGAAACAGCGAGAGTTCTTTCATGCTGGGCTTTTAAAAAGACTATAAGGTTTTTAACTGTTACAGGGGAAGAGCAGGGGCTTTATGGAAGCACAGATTATGCAAATGATGCTTATAACGCAGGAGAAAATATTCAGGGCGTTTTAAATTACGATATGCCTGGCTGGGATGGAGACGGCACACCGAACCCTGAAAACCTTGATGTTAACTATGATTCTAAGTCTCAAAGTTTAGGAGAGTTTTTTGCTCAGACTGCGACGAATTATTCAACAGGTCTTGCGGTTGATGCCTTCCTTTGCCCATCATTGAATGCCTCTGACCATTACCAATTCTGGGTGAAAGGTTATAAGGCATTGTGTGGAATTACCGATAATGAAGGATATTGCGGGCACGAAGGTGAATATCCCTACTATCACACGTCAGATGATACAGTAGCAAATTGTGGAGACAAGACATTTTTCCATTCAGTAGTAAAAACTTCTGTTGCTACAATTGCTGAACTTGGTGAACCCTTCAAAATTACCTTTGATAAAAATTCTTATTCCTGCGATTCGCAGGTTCAAATCATCCTTGGTGATAAAGATTTGAATACAAATTCCTCAACTCAGCAGACCGTAAATGTAACAGTGTGGAGCAATGTTGAAACTGTGCCAGAGAATGTTACATTAACAGAAAATGGAACAAATTCAATGATTTTTAAGGGGACGATAAATTTGACAACAAATCCACCAACAAATGGTGATGGATATTTGAGCGTGGGAAATGGCAGTACAATCACGGTAAAATACACTGATGCACTTGATTGTGATGGTTCAACCAATGTTGAATACACCTGTAATGCTTCAGCCTGCACACCTCCAATTATTTCAAATGTAACAATTACAAATATAACAGCGAGTTCTGCAACAATAAACTGGAATACAAATATTACGGCAAATTCAAGGATAACCTACGGAACATCAAAGCCACCAGGGACAAATCAAGATGACCTTACAAACTATGTGACGAGCCACTCTATAACCTTAAATAATCTTTCCAGTTGCCAGACCTACTATTTTTCTGTTACATCAACGGATGAAGGTGGAAATACAGCCACTGATACCAATGGAGGAAATTATTATAGTTTCACAACACAGGGTGCGAGTTATGCCTTAACCCCTCAGACCTTT
>DHFQ01000038.1 GCA_002402325.1 Candidatus Aminicenantes bacterium UBA4820 | reverse complement strand
TTGTTTTGCTTCTGCTCTTCCGTCATTTCGCACTTCCGCATAAATTAAATTTGCAATATTTTTTTCTTCCTCCCTTTCTTGCATTATCTCTTCCTCACATTTGAGTAACCTTGTCTCTCCTGTTATAATAAAATCTGGAGGATAAAATGAGGAAAACTTTTATTTCTTTAATTTTAATTGGGCTTCTTTTTGTTTCTTGCTCAAAAGGAAAAAAAGAGGAGAGTAAGTCAATCGATGAAAAGACAAACTATTCAACGATGACAACAATTTCTCTTCCAAAATATCAGGGGAAAACTCCAGAAATTGGGGGAACATTCAGAAGGTCAATTCCTTCAGACCCCGTAACTTTAAACCCTGTTGTTGCATCGGATATGACAAGTTATCTCGTCTATAAATGGATTTTTGATCCACTTTTTGATATGGACAAGGATATGAATATAATCCCTGTCCTTGTTAATGGTTACAAATTTAGCAACGATTCTTTAACATTGACTCTGTATCTTAAGAAGAATGTTAAATGGCATGATGGAAAACCTTTTACAGCGGATGATGTTTTGTTCACCTTTGATGCGATAAATGATAACAGTGTTGAGGCGATAAACAAAAGATTTGCCTTTGAGAAGGTAAAAAATTATAAGAAGATTGACGATTACACGATTGAAATAAATTACAAAGAACCTTACGCCTCAGCCCTTTTTGACCTTGTTTTGTATATTGTTCCAAAACACATCTATAATTATCCGCAGGGTGAGGGAGAGAAGTTCAACTCCCATCCGCAGAATAATGTTCCAATTGGTAATGGTCCCTTTAAGTTCGTGAAATGGCAAAGAGGCGAATCTGTTACTCTTAGTGCAAATGAAGAGTATTACAACGGAAGACCTAAAATTGATGACCTTGTTTTAAAAGTTATGCCACTTGCAGAGACGGAATATTCTGCATTCATCACAAACTCACTTGATTTGACAAGATTGACACCGGAAATGTGGGATGAGGCGGTTTCCAATAACACTTTGAAAAATTCAGCCTATCTACTTGAGTTTCCTTCAAGGCAGTATTTTTACATTGGCTGGAATAGCGATGGAAGCAATCCCTTTTTTAGCGATAAAAATGTGAGAAGGGCTATGAGTTATGCGATAAACAGAGAAGCCTTTATAAATGTGATTTTAAAAAAACATGGTCTTCCTTGCACGGGACCATTCTATCCGGGAAGTGAATATTGCGATCCTGAAGTAAAACCAATCCCTTACGATCCTCAAATTGCATCAAAACTTCTTGATGAGGCAGGTTTCAAAGATAGCAATGGGGATGGAATAAGGGACAAGAATGGAGTTGAGTTTGAATTTGAGTGCATCTATCCTCAAGTATCAAGAGATTATGAAAGATTTCTTGAATTCTTTAGAGCAGATTTGAAAAGGGTTGGTGTAAAGATGAAACTTGCACCCGTGGAATGGGCGATTTTTCTAAAAAGAACAAATTCACATAAGTTTGAATCTTTTTTGTCAGGATATTCTTACGGCGATGACCCAAATCCTTTTATGATGTATCACTCCTCAATGGCGGAACTTCTTCCCTCTGGGGAGGGGAAGGGAGCAAATGATGTCTCATACAAAAATAGTGAAGTTGATAAACTAATTGAAGAGCAGATGAAAGAGACAGACCCGCAAAAAAGAAAGATAATTTTGAGAAAAATCCATAGAATAATTTACGATGATCAGCCCTACACCTATCTCGTAGTGCCAAACAACCTTGCGGCATTAAAAAACAAATTTCAAAATGTTGAATTGTCTCAAAAAGGTTATGGGCTTTTCACCTTTTATCCCGCACTTTTAAATTGGTGGGTGCCGAAAGAATTGAGGTAATGGGTATTGAATCCTTTTTACCCGTAAGTGTGATTTCTCTTTTAAATAGAGGGGAGAGATTTACCACACTTAAAGGTTCGGTTCTTTTTGCTGATGTTGCGGGCTTCACCCCTCTAACAGAATCGCTTTTAATTCTGGGAAAAGAGGGGAGTGAAGAACTGACAAGAATTTTAAACGACCATTTTTCAAGAATGATAGAAATTGTAGAAAATTTCGGCGGGGATATTTTAAGTTTCGCAGGCGACGCAATGACGCTCTTTTTTGAGAAGGATAGTGGCGAAAGGGCAATCTCCTGTGCTTTAAAGATGATTGAAAATATTAAGGAACATTCAAGGGTTGAAAGCAGGGGAGGACTCTTTTTTCTTGAAATGAAAATAGGAATAGCAGTTGGAGATGTTCATTTTGGGATAGTCGGCATTGAAGGAGATTACCTTTTTTATTCGTGTGGAGAATCGCTTGACCTTTCAGCGGATGCTGAGCACAACGCAAAGAGAGGAGAAATCGTTACTTCTTTAAATGTTGCTATTCCTGAATATTGTGAAAAATATAAAATAGATGAATCATTTTTCAAGGTTGATGGTAAGGAAATTTCAATTAAAGATAGAGTTAAAAAAATAAGAACTTCTCCAATTTACGATATTTCTTTACTTTTTCCAGAGTGGTTGAATGAGGAATCTAAAAGTTCTATAGTGGGCGAACATCGGGGAACAAGTTCAATTTTTCTTTCTTTTGATATTGGAAATGTAAATAAGAAAGAACTTCATAATCATCTTTCCGATTTTTACTCAAGACTTTTAAAAATTGTCAAAAAGTATGGGGGAGTTATCAACAAGTTTGATTTTGGGGATAAAGGTTCAAAAGCATTGATTTTATTTGGCTCTCCCTATTCAATAGAAAATAAAGAGAGGATGGCTTTAAGGTGCACACTTGAAATAAAGGAAAGTCTTGAAAAAGAGTTTAAGACAAGAATGGGAATAACATCATCGCATCTTTTTTCTGGACCTGTTGGCTCAAAAGCAAGAAAAGAGTTCACGGTTATGGGAGATGGAATAAACCTTTCAGCAAGGTTGATGGGATATTCTAAAAGCAAGATTGATGAGGATGGTTTTGCAATTATTGTTGATGAAAATACATTCAAAGAGTGTAAAGATGAGATTGATTTTATTGAAAGGGGAGATATTTTTTTAAAGGGGAAAAGCAACACGATTTCAATTTATGAACCTTTGAAGATAAAGGAAGAATCTTTTGAGATTGAAGAAAAGAAACTTTATGGATTCGAGAAAATTCAAAAAGAATTGATTGATTGGATAAATTCGGAAAGAAGAGAAAAAATTTTAATAACATCTGAAACTGGTGGAGGAAAGAGTCTTCTTGCCAAGTGGCTTTATACTCAAACTCACTTAAGGGAGTGCAAAGCAATCAAGGTTGATTTAGAACCATTTTCAAAGGAGACTTTCTTCTCACTTTTTGGAAGGGTTTTTAAAAAATTATTTGAAATAAAAAATAAAGAGGATTTAAAAAAGTTAAGACCTTTGATTGCTGATGAAGCTCTACCCTTTTTTGACCTTCTTTACCCCTATTTCAATTATCAAGTTGAGGAAAACCTTTCTCTAAAAAATTTATCGGCTAAGGAAAAAAGAGATATTGTCTTTTCAATTCTTTTATCACTTCTTGAAAAGAAAGAAAAATTTATTTTAATCGTTGATAACCTTTTGTATTTAGATGAGACTTCAAATCAATTTTTATCTTTTTGTCTAAACCAATCTGAAAAAAACTACTTTGATATTGCCACATTTTCAAGAGATGAAATTCTTTCTCTGCCAATTTTAAATCTTTTTGAGAAAAGGATTTTACTTCCAAAATTTGAAGAGGGGACAATAAGGGAGTTTCTTGAAAAGGAGTTTGGTCTAAAGAATGTCAGCGAAAGGGTGATTGCTTTTTTTAAAGAAAAAAGTAAGGGCAATCCACAACTTCTTCTTGCGATTTACGATTCGGTTTTAAAGGAGAATTTAATTCTTGAAAGAGAAGGGATAAGGGTTGTTGATGAGGAGAGGCTTTTTAAGACAACCTTTCCCGACTCTCTTGAATCTATCTATTTAAAAGAGTTTGACAAACTCTCAAGGGATGAGAAGGAATTTCTTTTTGCATCATCACTTTTTGGGATGAATGTCTCTTTAAACCTTTTAGAAAAGGTTACAAACTTGAATGAGAAATTGATTGAAGAAAAAATTGATTCTCTTGAAAAAAAGAATTTTGCTTTAAGGGATTACACAGGGAAAAGAAAGTATTTGAAGTTCAAAGACACTCTTTTACAGGAGGCGATTTATAACCTTGCCCCATTTCAATTTAAAAGGGAAATCCATAAAAAGATATTTGATTATATTCTTGAACTTGAGGGAGTTGATAAACCTTCAGTTTTTCCCTATCTTGCCCACCACGCTGAAAGGGGTGATGATAAAGACAATGCAATAAAATTTCATCGCCTTTCAGGAAGAATGTTTGCGGAGAGGTATGACAATTTATCAGCATTAAGACATCTTGAGTATGTGATAAAAAATAATACCTTTTGCGAAGAGTATTGTGAGGATGTTTTATCTCTTCTAAATATTTATTTAGACTTTGGGAAATCTACTGAAGTGGAAAAAATGATAGACGGATTTTTTGAAAGTCACCACCAACTTACAGATTACTATGAGTCAAGATTCATTAATATTTATGCACTTTTAGAGAGCAGAAAAGGAAATCTTTTAAAGGCTGAAAAGTTGCTTAAAAGGGCTTTATCTATTTCAGATAATCTGCCAAATACTTTTGAAAAAAAAAGGGCTCTACTTAACTTGACCGCATGTGTTTACGGACCCTCTGGAAGATATGAAGAGGGAAAAGAGTGTCTTGAAAGGTTACTTTCTCTTCCAAGATGTGAGGGTGATGCAGTATTCAGAGTAGTTGCTTTGATGAATTTGGGGTCAATAGAGAGGCATAGGAAGAATTTTGATTTAGCAAAAAAATATTATAAAAAAAGTTTGAATCTTGCGAGAAAAGAAAAACTTCTCTTAAGAGAAACTGCCATAATTGCAAATTTAATTATATTGCTCTACGAAATGGCATTTTTTTCTGAAGGGCTTAAGGTTGCAAGAGAAGGGGTTAAATTAAGTGAAAATCTCAAGCAAAAAGAGTTGAATCTTGTTCTAAATACTCATCTTGCGCTTTTTCTATGGGCAACAGGAAATTCAAATATGGCAATATCCATAGCAGAAAAAGAGATAGATAAAGCAAAACTTTATAATCAGGATTATTATGAAGGGCTTTGTATGGTTGTATTAGGTGTAAGTTATTTTGAAGAATTGAATTTTACACTTGCATTTAAAAGTCTTTTTGAATCAGTTAGACTCTTTGAAAAAAATTGCCATTACTATGAACTGCTTTCTTCAAAATTTGAAATTTTAAGACTTCTTTATTTTATAGGTGATTTTAAATCTTTTGATTTTCAAATAAAGAAATGGGGAGGAAAGGAAAATTTATTAAAAGAAGCAAAGGAGAGATTTTTACCAAAACCTTTATTTTCAATCCTTGAAACAGATTTTGTTGAACCAAAGGATGACCCTGATGGTTCATTTATTTACTACTATAACCATTGTGATAAAAAGATTCTTTTAAAGTGGAGGAATCAGTTAAAAGATAAATCAAAAAATCTTAGATATGATTTAAAGGTTAAGTGGTGTTGGGCATATTTAAAAGAGGGGTTAAAACCTCCCTTTAATCCAATGACTCTTCTTTCAAAGTCAAGAGGTGGGATTTTTGGCTTGAGAATTCAGGCAATTTTATATAAAAATTGTGTTTTAAAAGGTGAGAGAGCAAAGGCAAAGAAAATAAGAAAAAGATTTCTTGATAATCTCTACTTTGCAAAGGCAAATTCAGATGAAAGAGTTTTTAAATTGATTGCAAAAGAAAAAGAGTTAAATTTTGCACTAATTGGAGAAAAGATAAGAAATGTAAAAGGTCCTCCCCCTTAACGAGAAAAAAAATATCATAGCCGAAGCTCCTCAACCTGCGATGTTTTGTATAGCAAATAATTTCAAATTGAAAAATGCAAATTGTCATTCCGATTGCCACTCCGAGGCATAACCCTTGAGGAATCTTCCATTCTCTCCTACCATCTCAGGGGAGGCAGAAAGGGGTTTCTGGGAGGGAATGTCATTCTGAATGACACTTCGGGGAGCATCCTCCCTTGAAGAATCTCCCTCTTACAACATTNNTTCTTCATTAGCATATCCCCCGAAGAAACCTTCAGAATGACGGAGGGGTTGATGAGAAGAACTCTAAATAAAAAAGGCGGGGGAATCCCCGCCTTTTTAGCCCCCTACCCAGATCCTATTTCAACATCCACCCAAACTATTTATTTGCCTTTCTCCGCAGGTTGCACTTCCTGCCGTTCCTTCACCTAAGCCATTGTATCCCGTGATTAAATAAAATAGGCATCTTCCCTCTACTGTTGATGGATCATCTGAAGTTATTGATAAAAAGTTATCAGTTCCATCATATTTGTTACAAAAATCTTGAGATGAGTCACAAAGATTTTTAAGGAGTAAAGTTGTTCCCCTATAAACCCTGTACCCTGTTGCGGTTGGTTCAGGTTCCCAGTTCATTGTTTGTGAACTCTGTGTTGCATCCCATGTGAAGTTTGTCCCTGTTGCAACTTCTGGTGGAACAGAACCGCAGTTAGGGTCAGAAGCAGAAGAGACATTTGAGTCTTTATAACAGGGTCCATTTATCCCTCTTACAACATAGTTATGTGAAGTACTATCTGTTGGTGTATAGATGTATCCTGTTGAAATACCAGTTGCCTTTTGAACACCATCAACCCATAGGTCAAATTGTGTCGCTCCGCTTCCTCCGCTAAATGAGATTAAAATTCCACAACTTGGATCATAATTAGAGGCGGTAAGTGTTATTGAAGAGGGTGAGATGTTATCCGCAGCTGAAACCCCTGATGTTGTGTATGATTGACCACAACCATTGTTAGCCCGAACTGAATAATTATAATAAGTTCCATTTTCTCCGAGGTTGTCTGTGTATGAATGTGTGGAAGATGGTAGTCCTGATGAAATAGCGCTTCCATCTTTCAACACATCATAACTTCTTGTGCCAGAACCTTGATCTCCCCAATCAGATGGGTCTGTCCAGTTTATTTGAACTCCTGTATCAACGCAGGGGTCTAAATCTGATGCTGTATTATTTGCCATCCCTGATGGGACAAGGCAGGTAAAATTGAATGTGTAAGAAATTCCTGTAGTAGTTTCTCTTGTATCGGGATTTCTAACCTTAACACTCACATTTCCTGATGGATGAGGTGGGGAAATTGCTGTAATTTGAGTTGAACTTACCCAGGTTCCTGCAACTTCGTATTCGCTTGTCCCATTGTTGTCACCAAATATTACGATTGGTGTGGTTGAGGGACAATTTGAAGGTAGACCCGTTGGGCAACTATTGCTAAAGTTTGTCCCGGTAATTGTTACAGATGTGCCCCCCTGGTCGCTTCCATTGTTGGGAGTTATTACAGTTATTGTTGGATAGGGATTTGCTGTAATTGTCCTTGTCCATAACCCGGTCTCATTAGTTGAAGAGTAATAAGAAACGGGAATTCCACTATCAGCAACAATGTCTTCAAGGGCTTGTGAAGTAGAATCAAAACCTGTTGAAATATTCATCCAGTTCTTCCCCTTATCACCAGAAAGCCAGACACCTCCAGGTGTAGAGCCACTTCCATTTCCTGCAATTAGAACATCACCGTTTGAGGATTGAATGACATCAACATACTTTTCTGAACTTGTCCCTGCGACAGATGATGCTTCAATCCACTGCGTATTTCCTTCATCTCCGGCGGGAGAGTAGAAAATCCCCTTATCTGATGTTGAAGAGCCATCACAGCCAACAATTAAAGTTGTATCGGGAAGTTGAATCACTGTATTTGTATTTGAATTGGAGGGTTGTGCAGATGTTGTTGACCAGGTAACCGTAGAAGTTCCCGTCCCTTTTACAACTCCTGTTGCCTCAACCGTTCCCCAAACCGTTCCTCCAACTGGTGCCTTCGGGTCGGGGGGAATGTAATTTGCATAATTAGGGTCTTTACCACTTCCTGGTGGCATATTAGCAAATGAACCTGTGCAACCGCTGTCAAGTGTAGCGGTGAGTGTATAGCCATTATCACCAGAAGCATAACCCCTTACACCCATATACCAGGTTCCTGTCTTTAGTTTTTGAGGAGAAGTCCCAGTTACTCTAATATTGTCAACTATCCAGTACCATCCATTATATCCTTCGTATTGAAAAGCCAACTGACAGTTAGTATGACCAATATATGGTGTTAAAACAATATTTGAATTAACCATTCCACCAGTGTTAGTAGTATATTCTGCAAGTTTGACCCATCCTGTCTGGTCTGACATAAACCATACTCTCCCATATTCTCCACTTTGATTGTAGTTTCTAAAATAGTGGTCAAAAGTGAGAGTGCAAGATGTTAATCCTGTTGGAATATTAAACAACGGTGATTTTAAGTCCTCCATGGAATGTTCGGTCGGTGAATAATAAACTCTTGCTGAATATCCAAAACTTCCGTTTGCAAAACGATGCCAGTCGTTTGTATTCCAGGTCGGGGTGCTTTCATCACCAAAGTCTGCGATTGTCCATCCAGAGGGCGGATTATCTCCATAAGGTCCCCAACTCTCATTGAAATTTTCCATCAAGATTGATTTGACACAAACTGTTTCATCTCCATTGACATAAGGCCTGTAGTCGTAACTTGATATTGTTGGAAGCGAACCATACCGAACATACAGATCTGCATCCTGAACTCCATAATCATCAGGGTCATCAAGAAAAACCTTGAGATCAGTTGTTGCATTATTGACATCAATGCTGTAATAGTCCCACTCTCCCTGTTTTACTGTTTCTTTAATTGGTGAGCCGCTTACAAGTGGCTGGATGCCGCTTCCAGAACTATAACCAATTCTTACCCCCTTCGTGTTTGGATTTGATGTAAGACCGGTATTTTGAAAGACCCATCCCTCATAAGTTCCGGGTAACAAAGAAGCGTATCCTTGAGCGGTATAGCCTGTTTTTTCAGCACTTAAAGCCCAAACGGGGTAATTTTGAGAAGAGTTTGGAACAACTTCAAACCTCTCCCAATAACCTGTAGTATTTCCCCCTCCAGATAAAGTTGAATGGCGCCACCCACTTGTCGTTGAATGGGAAGAATCTTCATAATCAAGATGGACACATCCTGAACTATCGGTATAGATATATCTTGACTTTATTCCATCCGTTGTTCCCACATAGACAACATCAAGGTTGCTACCCCTTCTATTTGCAAGCATGGTGATTCCGTAGCCATTTGTCAGGTAACAGGGACCAGAAGAGCCACCCTTTCCAACATTATAGGGATGGAAGGACTCACCTTTGTCTGTGCTAACAAAAACTCCCATTGAGGGTGAAGACGCAAAAACTATGTTTGGGTCTCTCTCATGTGCTACTGAAGAAGTGACATCAGCGGGTAAAGACCAATAACCGGTAAGTGCCAATGTAGAGGACCCGGCACTTGAAGAGAAGCAACAGCCATATCCTGCTGTGCTTGAAGTTTTTTTAAATCCAGCAATAACATTTTCTGCTGCTCCAGGAGGTTCAAATGCTATAGAAATTGCAGAACCTCTCCTTACGAGGTTCCAACTTGAACCGGTATTACTTGAATAGTACCAACCTGTAGTGGCTGAGTCAATTGAATCCCAATAAGGTAGAGCGATATTGATAATGGGGTTTGTAGGAGTTCCAGAATGAATCCAGAAAGGGTCTGCTGAAATGTCTGCCACATTTATATAGCCCGTCCCCGATTGAAAGGGTAATCCTGTATTTTTCGGGCTCCAGGAATTGAAATTTACACTTTCAGTTGCCTGAACACCCATAGTTGAAGAAGATGCAATAGCAAGCGTGGCTGGATTTGAACCAGTGCAGTAGTTTGATGGGAAAGGGGCTGTCCAAAAAGTTTTTT
>DHFQ01000150.1:4522-14393 GCA_002402325.1 Candidatus Aminicenantes bacterium UBA4820 | reverse complement strand
AAGTGGCAATCGGAATGACATTCTGAAATAACTGAATACCTCACCTTTATTTTCACAAAGGACTAAAACTTGATTTTGCTGTTGATTAAAAGGTATTCTATTGTTTAGCAAGAAGGAGATTTATGGCAAACACTTTTGATAACATCCTTGAAATCAAAGAATTAAATGTGAACCTTGAAAAAAAGGATAGAACCATTGGGGCACTCAAGGGAATAAATTTAGCCATAAAAAAGGGGGAAAGGGTCGCATTGGTTGGTGAATCGGGTTCGGGAAAGACGATGCTTTCTCTTTCAATTTTGAAACTCCTCGAACCTCCTTTAAAAATTGAATCGGGCGAGATAGTTTTCAAAGGGAGGGATTTGCTCAAACTCAAAGAAAAGGACATAGAGAAAATTAGGGGGAAGGAAATTTCAATGATTTTTCAGGAACCTTTGACCGCTTTAAACCCTGTTTTGACCATTGGTTTTCAAGTCGCTGAGCCTTTTTTAATCCATCAAAACATTTCAAAGAAGGAAGCCTTTGAAAATGCTGAAAGGTTATTAAAAATGGTTTCAATCAGAGATGTAAAAAGGGTGATGAAATCCTATCCTCACCAACTTTCTGGTGGAATGCGCCAAAGGGCGATGATAGCGATGGCTCTTGCTTTAAATCCTGACCTTTTACTTGCCGATGAGCCAACAACAGCACTTGATGTTACCTTGCAATCACAGTTTTTAGACCTTTTAAAAAATTTGCAGAAGAAGTTTTCACTCTCACTTTTGATAATTACTCACGATTTTGGTGTAGTCGCAGAAATTGCTGAAAGAGTGGTTGTTTTATATGGAGGCATGGTTTTTGAAGAGGCAGGTGTTGAAAACCTTTTTGATAATCCTTTGCAACCTTACACTAAATCTCTACTTTCATCAATTCCAAAAAGGGGGACAAGGGGCAGGTTAAAAACAATTAGAGGACAGGTTCCTCCACTTGAAAAGTTTGGAAGTGGTTGCCCATTTAAGGATAGGTGTGATTTTGCTCTTGATGAATGCTCAAAATCTTTGCCACCTTTAAAAGAAAGAGAGAGCGGACATAAAGTTGCCTGCTTCCTTTATGGAGTCTAAATGGAAAAAATTTTAAAGGTTGAAAACATAAAAAAAGTTTTCAAAGTTTCGGGAGGGCTTTTAAAAAAAGATTACTCATCTGTCTATGCTGTAAAAGGGGCAAATTTTGAAGTGGATGAGGGCAAAACTTATGGAATTGTCGGAGAATCTGGCTCTGGGAAGACTACACTCGCAAGGATAATCCTTCGCCTTGAAAAAACGGATGAGGGGAAAATAACTTTTCTTGGTAAAGATTTTCTCTCTTTGAAAGGGAAGGAGTTGAAAGAGGCAAGGAAAAATATGCAGGTGGTCTTTCAAGACCCGGCGTCTTCCTTAGACCCAAAAATGACGATAGGAGAAACTGTCTCAGAACCTCTTTTGATTCACAAAGTTGGAACAAAATCTCAAAGAAAAGAGAAAGTGATTGAATTGCTCAGAACTGTTGGGCTTGATGAATCCTTCTATTCAAAGTTTCCCTATGAACTTTCAGGTGGACAGAAGCAAAGGGTTGGAATTTCAAGGGCAATTGCCTTAAATCCAAAACTTATAATCTGCGATGAGCCTGTTTCCGCCCTTGATATTTCAATACAGGCTCAAATTTTGAATCTTTTAAAAGATTTGCAGGAAAGTTTAAAGATTTCATACATCTTCATTGCCCACTCACTTGATGTAGTTGATTATATAAGCGACGATGTTGCGGTGATGTTACTTGGAAGTTTTGTTGAAACGGGAAGCAAAGAATCAATTTTTAATAATCCTTTGCATCCATACACTAAACTCCTTATAAAATCAGCCCCCATTGCCGACCCGCGGGCAAAAAGAGAAAAGATTGAAGTCGAGGAGGAGATTTCCTCAATTCCAATATCGGGATGTCCCTTTTATTCGAGATGCTCGATTAGAAAAGAGATTTGCTCAAAAGAAGATGCGAAACTAAAGGAGGTTGAAAAAAATCACTTTGTTGCCTGCCACTCTATATGAATCTCCCATCCTTTCAGGATAAATTCGTAGCCGCAGGTTTTAGTTATCTCCTCCCCGTTAAGGAGGTTGGGAGGGGTTTCAACTGTAACTGTAGGAAACCCCCTCTTGGTCTCCCCCTGCGAGGGGGAGATTCTTCCTTTTCTCCTGAGAGGAGGGGAGCTGCGAGGGGGAGAAGGTTTTTTGGTAAATAGTTCTTTGGGTAATCAGGATGTGGTATAATTATTGCTTTAGTATGGATATGAAGGAATATATTTACGCAGGCGACATTTCGGAAACCCCACTTCCAGAGGTTCTTCAAAAGATAAATTATTATCGTGTTCCAGGTGTGCTAACTGTTTCAAATGAAAAGGGAAAGAAGGAGATTTTTATTTCTGGAGGAGAAGTTATCTTTGCCTCTTCAACATTTGAAGATGATAGGCTCGGTGAATACCTTTTATCTAAGGGAATGATAAATCAATCTCAATATGACAAGTCGGTTGAACTTTTAAAAACTTCTCAAAAAAGGCAGGGGAAAATTTTTATAGAAATTGGCGCATTAACTCCTCAGCAACTCCTTGAAGTCGTGAAAGAGCAGGTTACAGAAATAGTCTGGTCGTTATTTGATTGGACTGAAGGAAAAATAACATTCAAAGTGGGCAAATTTAAAGAAGATGAGGTGATAAAGTTAAATCTTGATACAAGAGTTGTAATCCTTGAAGGAATCAAAAGAATCAATGACCCAAAAAGGGTTGTAAAAAGACTTGGCAAGAAGGATGATGTTTTTGAACCAACTGAGAATGCTCTTGTCCTCCTTCCCTCCTTGCCTCTTTCAATAGATGAAAAAAGAGTTTTCAGGTATATTGATGGAAGGAGAAATTTCCTTTCGCTGCTTGAAATATCGCCACTTGATTCGGGCAAAACGGCAAAAATTATTTATGCACTCTATGTCCTTGGACTCATCAAGAAAAAGGATAGTGGAATAAAAATCAAGGCTGGTTTGTAAATGGTGAAAATCTCTTTTCTTGGTGGAGTAGGGGAGTTCGGTAAAAACATTACACTCTATGAATCTAAAAAAGAGTGTCTTATCGTTGATTGTGGGATGATGTTTCCAGAAAGCGATGCTTTAGGAATTGACAGGGTTATTCCAGATTTTGGGTATATTAAAGCAATTTCGGATAAAAAAGAGATAGCCCTGATTATAACCCATTCTCACGAGGACCACATTGGGGCGGTTCCTTTCTTGTTGGAACAGGTGGAAATGCCTGTTTATGCATCTCCATTTGCAAAAGGACTTCTTCTTAACAAACTTAAGGAGATGGAAATAAAGGAGGTTAAATTTGTTGACCTTACAAAAGAGAGATATTTCAGGTTTGGTTCCTTTAATGTTGAACCAATATTTGTTACCCATTCCATTCCTGAATCCTATTCGATGGCTATACATACAAACGATGGAATTTTTTATCACTCATCAGATTTTAAATTTGACCAGACCCCTCTTGATTCAAGATTGACAAATTTCTCATCTATTCAAGAAATAGGCGAAAGAGGGGTTACAGCGCTTCTTATAGATAGCACAAATTCTGAGGTTCCGGGAATTGCAACAAGTGAGAAAATGGTATTTAGAACTTTTGAGAAGTACATCTCCTTTTTTGAAAACAGGTTAATTTTAACAATGTTTTCTACTAACATTCAGAGAATCAGGGGAGTGTTAGAACTTTGTAAAAAATATAACAAAAAGGTTGCATTTCTTGGAAGGTCATTATTCAAAAATATTGAAGTTGCAGAAAAATTAAAACATCTTACCCTCTATGAAAATGTTGTAATCAATTCTGATGATATAGAAAAATACGATCCATCAAAAGTTGTTGTCATTGCAACGGGAAGTCAGGGTGAACCTTTCTCAGCCCTAAGTAGAATTGCCTTTGATGAGATGAAATCCATTTCAATAGAAGAAAAGGATCTTGTTCTATTTTCAGCAAGAATAATTCCCGGAAACGAGAAAAGAATTGGAAGAATTATAAATCAGGTTTATAGAAAAGGCGGAAGGGTGCTAACCCCGGAGGATGAGCCTTCAATACACGCCTCAGGCCACGCCGCAAAGGAAGAAATAAAGATGCTTGCATCTTTTGTTAAGGCAAAATATTACATCCCAATTCACGGAGAATTTAGACAACTCAAAGAAAATGGAGAAATAGCAAGGGAACTCGGCTATTCCAAAGAAAATACAATTATAACGGATGTCGGGGATAGTTTAATTTTTAAAGAAGGTGCTCTGGTTGGAAGGGATAAAGTTCAAGCCGGGAATATTCTTCTTGATGGTGAGTCTTACGATCCAGTTGGACAAATTCTTTTAAGGGAGAGAAAGCATCTTGCAAATGAAGGTTTTGTTCTTCCGATAGTCGTCGTTAACGCTGTTGATGGCACTTTTGAGGCTGAACCGGAAGTTATTCATCGTGGCTATCCTCCACTTGAAAACCAACTTGAACTTCTTGAAGAGATAAAATCCAACCTTAAGAATCTGGAGAAGGAACTTTCAAAGGCTGAGATAAAAGACCAGAATATACTCAAGGCAAAAGTTAAATCTACTGTAAAAAAATCATTGAAAAAAAGAGATTCAAAAATTCCTTTGGTAATTCCAGTAGTAATGGAGGTTTAGTTGTCTTCACTTCTTGCAATACTGTTCGGCTTGATTCAGGGGGCAACTGAGTTTTTACCCGTTTCATCGTCTGCCCATTTGACCATATTAGGTTATATTTTAAAACTTCAAGAAAAGGATGCCCTTCCATTTTTCCTTGTATTGCACCTCGGAACTCTCATTGCGCTTCTTATCTTTTTCAGAAAAGAGTTGACTAAACTTGCCGTTTTTAGTCTAAAGGGAGATAAGGAAACTTGCAGGATAATTCTCTTTATCGTGTTGACAACTGGGGCAACGGGAATTTTAGGGCTTTCATTCAAAAAATTTGTTGAAGAGGCGATGGTTTCAATTCTATACCCTGCAATATTTCTTATTCTGACTGCGATTCTTCTTTTTTCAACTAAATTTATAAAGGAAAAAGATAGAAAGGTGGTAACTTTAGGATGGCTTTCAGCGGTGATTATTGGAATTGCACAGGGAATTGCCGTATTCCCGGGAATTTCGAGGTCGGGCGCAACAATTGTTTCTGCTCTGATGGTTGGGCTTTCAAGAGAGGAAGCATTTGACTATTCTTTTATTGCATCCATTCCTGCAATTCTTGGTGCATTTGTCATTGAATTTAAGGGAGTAACCAATATGACAAATGATTTTGGTCTTATGCCTATAATAATTGGTTTTCTTGTCTCTTTCATCATCGGTTATCTCTCTTTGTTTTTTTTGAAAGGGTGTGTCATAAAAGGGAAACTTCACTATTTTGGAATTTACTGCCTATTCATATCTTGTATCGGTTTTTTAATTGCTTTTCATTAAAGGAGAATTAAGATGTTTAAAAGGTTAATTTTATTTGTTTCCATCGTTTCACTTGCTTTTATTTCCTGCACAAAACCACCAAAACCCGTTGCAAAAATTGGAGGGAATTGGATTTCTTATGAACAGTGGGACAAATACCTTGAAAGCAGAAACATTAAAGATAAAAACGATAATGAAAAACTTAATAAAGCACTTGAGGAACTTATAAAAAGGGAAGTTGCTTATGAAAAGGCTAAAAGGAAGGGACTTCTTGCTGGCTCACAATGGGATGATCAGGTGAGCAAAATTGAGCGGAGTGTGGTCATTTCAAATTACATTTTTAAAACCTATTTGAACAATTCAAAAGAGCCATCAAAAGAGGAGTTGGAGGATGCGTTCAAGTTGAATAATTCCAAAAGACATCTGTGGGGAATTGGAGTCAAAGGAAAAGAAGCCGCTATTGAGGTGTGCAAGGAGTTGAGGGAAGGTAAAGATATTAAAGAACTATTTGAGAAACATAAAAATGACCTTGAAAATGGTCCTCAAAGTTATGATATGGGAAGTGCCAATTTTAATTCAATGCCTCCAGAAATTCAAAAGGTCTTTTTTAATGGAAAAGATGGTGATGTTCTTGATCCTGTTCCTTTCAGAGATGACAATAGTTTTATAGTGGTCGTTTTGAAGGAACTTATCACCCCTCCTCTTCCAGAAAAATTTGATGATAACTTGATAATGAGGGCGTCTCAAATAAGGTATCAAAAGGCAGTCATTAAAGCAAATGAAGAACTCAAACAAAAATATCCGGAAAGCCTTGATACAAAATTGATTGAAGAACTTATTAAAAATGATAACCCAACAGAGGAAGAGGCAAATAAAAATGTTGGTGTAGTTGGGAATCAAAAAATAAAATATGTTGATTTTCTTGATGCTTATTATAATGAATCTCAAAAAAGACAACAGATGCTACCGAGAACGCCGGAAGTTTTCAAAATGATATTTGACAAAATATGTGCGGAGCAGAGGATTTATATGTCTGCAAAGGAAAAAGGATTTTTGAAAGATAGTGATGTTAAATTGGAGGTGTGGAATAGGGTGCATGAAAATGGCGCTGCAAGGTTTTTTCAGGATTTTTTAAATGAAGCGGTTGTGAATGAAGAGGACCTCAAAAATTACTACGAAAAAAATAAAGATACTTTCAGGGGTGAAACAAAGTTTAAATTGAAATATCTTCTTGCTGAATCTCCCGATGCTATAAACCAGGCAGTTGGACTTTTGAAAAAGGGTGCAAAGTGGGAAGATTTACTAAAAGTTAAGGGAATTTTACAGGAGACGGGGACAGGAGTTTTAGATTGGAAGAGCGAAAGTGAATTGTCCTATTTAATGAGCACATCCAACATAGAAAAGTTAAAAAAATTGGAAAAGGGAAAGTGGCTCGCAGACAGGATGCAAAAGAGTTTTGTAGCCTTTTACCTTGAAGATAGAGAGGAGCCTCCAGTCATACCTTTTGATGAGTGTCGGGAGGAAGTGAAAAATAGATACATAAGAGAAAATGGAGTTAAACTCTTTGATGAATATATTGAAAACGATGCGAAGAAGGAGATAAAGGTTGTAACATTTACTGAAAATATAAAATAGGAGGGTAGCCGCAGGTTTTAACCTGCGTAATTATTGATCTTGATCCACCCGCTGATTTTGAGATAGATAACTCATAAATCTTAAAGGTAAAACTTGTTTTTTCCAAAATTTTGATTAAAAAAGAATTTGATGTATTATTATACTCTGGAGGAAATTTTGAAGGAAGGTCTTTCAAAAATATCAATGCAATTTTTTTCAAATCTCTTTATGACAGATTTTTCTGAGGAATTCTTCAGACTTTCCCTATCAAAAACTAAAATATCTGAGGAAAGAGTTGATTGGGTAGCTTTATCATTAAGGGAAGCAGTGAACAATGCAATCATTCACGGGAATAAAAATAATCCCAAAAAAAAGGTAGAAGTTGAAATTGAATTTCTTGATGAAGCAATTTACATAAGAGTCTGGGATGAGGGGAAAGGTTTTGATCCTTCCACCCTTACAGATCCAACGAAGGATGAAAATCTTTTGCAACCTCACGGAAGAGGGATTTTTTTGATAAAACAATTTGTTAACAAAGTTGAGTTTATTTGCAGGAATAATGGCTTTGGTATAGAACTTATGGTTGATTTAAGGAAATAAGGAGGAAAAAATGAAAGTAGATGTAGTTGAAAAAAAAGGAGTAACTGTTTTGGGACTTGGAGGAAAAATCACTTTAGGAAGTGGAGATGTCAAACTTAAAGAGAAACTTGTTGCAGAACTCAGTAAAGGAAAAAAGAAAATCGTAGTTGATCTCGGCGAAGTCTCCTATATTGATTCGGCTGGATTGGGGGAATTGGTTGCAGCCTACACAAGTGCCAAAAAGCAAGGAGCAACTGTTAAATTGGCAAATCTTACGAAGAAGGTTAATGATCTTCTTGATATAACAAGGCTATCAACTGTTTTTGAGACATACAATTCAGTGGATGAAGCAATTAAATCGTTTTGATCATTTTCGGAGATTGATATGATTAAATCAGACATTGTTGCAAAAGTGCAAAAAAAATTGAACATAAAAAAGAGTAAAGCGGAGGAAATCGTTGACCTGACGCTTGAAGCCCTTAAAGAATCTTTGAAACTCGGCGAAAAAGTTGAGTTGAGAGGTTTTGGAATTTTTAAAGTTGTGGGGAGCAAAAGGGGAGTTGGAAGAAATTTAAAAACGGGAGAAACTGTTACTTTAAAAGAAGGAAAAACGGTTAAATTTAAACCCTCGGTAAGATTTAAGAAATGAGAATCAAAGTGTGAGGGAAAAAGTAAGGACAATTCATATAATCCTTTTTATCGTAACATTTTATTGTGTTACGGTGATGGGGGTTTTTTTCCATCCCGATTATGGAGATTATGATGTATCCTTAATGTTGACTTCACCTAAAGTTCTCTTAAAAGGGCTTCCTTTTTCAATTTCTTTGCTTTTCATAATTGGTATTCACGAAATAGGGCACCTTATAGGAGCGAGAAAGAATGGAATTGTTGCAACAATGCCCTACTTTTTACCCGGTCCTCCATTCATAACACTGGGAACATTTGGTGCCTTTATAAAAGTAAAAAGTCCAATCGGTGATAGAAGGTCTCTTATGGATATGGCTTCTTATGGGCCTATATTTGGTTTTTTGGGGTGCATTCTAACTATGTATTATGGAATTTTTCTCCATTTTAATGGTTACCAGAACCCCTTTGATTTTGGCGTAAATGTAAGACTTCCACTCATTATGGCTCTGGCACAATATCCTATTGTCGGAGGATTAAAAAGCCAGACAATATTTTTTGAAAATCCATTTCTTGCAAGTGCCTTCATTGGATTTTTCATTCAGGGGCTAAACCTTCTTTTTGTTGGTCAACTTGATGGTGGTCATATCCTGTATGCTCTGTTTCCAAAGGCTCATAAGACCATTGGAACAATTATTACAATTTTTCTTTTACTTCTTTCTCCATTTGGACTTCAATTTTTTGTATGGGCAATTATTTTCTTTCTTCTTGGGATCAAGCATCCACCGACACTTAATGATTATGTTCCTCTTACCAAAAAAGAAATTCTACTGGGTATCGCCTGTCTTTTGATTTTTGTTTTTAGTTTTCACCCACTGCCTTTTGTTGATTAGGAAAGAATCCTCAAAAGAATTAAAGAGATGTTATCTTCCCCGCCGTTTTGATTTGCTTTTTCAACGAGAGTTTTTCCCATCTCTTCAAGAGTCTTTCCCGATGCAAGAATTGCCTTGATCTCATCATCTGGAACCATAGAGTTGAGCCCATCACTGCAAAGCAGATAGAGGTCTCCTTTTTTTGAATTCATCTCTTTAACTTCAGGAAGTGCTTCAGCCTTTGTTCCCAACGCCCTTGTGATCACATTTCTGAATGGATGGCGCTGGGCGTCTGATTCTGTCAAAACTCCCAATCTTACCTGCTCGTTGACCCACGAATGGTCAGATGTCAATAAGCTAAGATTGTCATCCCTTAAAAGATAGCACCTACTATCACCAACATGAGCAAGATAGATTTTGTCTCCGGATTTATGAATAGCAACGACTGTTGTCCCCATTCCCCTTGATTCACTGTGTGATTGTGCGTAATCCTGAATATTTTCATTTGCAACTGAAATTGCTGTTTTAAGTTTATTTCCTATAAAAGAAAGATTGTCATCGTAAGAGTAAGGCCAGGTGGAATCTTCATTAAGGGTGGTATTGCTAAAAAAGTTAACAATTGATTCAACCGCAATAGAGGAGGCTATTTCTCCGCTTGAATGACCCCCCATTCCGTCTGCTACAATAAAAAGAGAGGATTTTTCATCAACAAGAAGGGAATCCTC
>DHFQ01000150.1:0-4461 GCA_002402325.1 Candidatus Aminicenantes bacterium UBA4820 | reverse complement strand
AAAAATTCGGGAAGATTAAAGTCATTTGGATTCAACTTCATCCCTTCCTCTATTACTTTCCTTGCCCTGATATTCTGACCCACCCTCCTTAAAAATGAAGCATATTCTATAAACCAAAGCGGATGAAATGGATCCTTCTTTAAAGCCTCTTCCACAAGTTTTGCCCCTTCCATTCTTGAAAGGGGAGAATAAAGTTTGCACATCCCAAGATAAAATTTAACTGATATATCATTTGGCGTCAACCTTGAAAGATATGAAAAGAGAGATTCAGCAGACTTAAATTCACCATTTTTGTAATATTCAAGAGCCTGAGGAAACAAATCTCTTGATTTTTCCTCTGGAGTTTTTTCTACACTTCTTGTTTCAAGAGTTTTGTTGTATTCCTGCCTCAAATTCCAGTTGGATAGGGTATTGTAAGCCTCAGTTATCTCTTTGAGTGTTTCTTCCATTTTCTTCTTTTCAATAGGGTCGGAAAACCTATCAGGATGAAACTTTAGAACCAATTTACGGTAAGCCTTTGATATTTCATTGGCGGTTGCGTCGGGTTTTATTCCAAGTATCTCGTAAAAATTTCTACTCACACCCCTATTTTACAAAAAAATTAAAATCTCTTCAAGGAGATAAAAAAAGGGGGCTAAAAAGCCCCCTTTTAATCATTTTATATCTCTTTGCTGGACTGTGTAGAAAACGAGAGGTCCTCCCGAGTTTGCGTCATCAAAGGTTGTTGTTCCTGATGTTCTTGAAAATTCAATTAGGTGAACGGGGTCGCTACCTTTGTAAATGATGTATTCTGGAAGAGTCCACCCGCTCCAATTCAGATTTATATTCCCATTCTGGGAAGTCAAAAAGAGTAAAATGTTCGAATTTCCTGCTTTTATAGAAATATTCTTGCAGGCGGTTTGCTCTTGATACACGGAATCAATAGCGTGAATTTCATAAGTGTAAATCTGACCATCAACGACATTTGTATCTGTGAACTTTCCACTTGAAAAATGGACAAGCCCGTAGGGTGAACCGTTCTTATAAATTCTGTAATAGGAAATTCCACCATCATCCAAAGCAGGATTCCAGTAAATTTCAACAACTCCACTTCCCGTAGCCGCGAAAAGGTCGGTTGGACAACTCGGGAGTTGGTCATTTCTTCCGCAAGGGTCGGTTATTACAGGAAGTTGTGAGCAACCCCACATTAAGTTTAAATTTCCATCGTTGTAAAATTCATAAGTTAAGCAGAAATCGAGCCAATCCTCTAAGATCGTAACCTGGGCCTGGCCGTAAAGTTTCTCATCATCAAGAGTAAAATCGCTATTTACGACCTTGTGAGATTTATAGGCAATGTAGCCATTTCCTGCTCCCCTTCTTAAAAGCATACTCTCCCACCAATACTCAAGCCAGGCGTCTCCGTGAATTTCAAAGTCTTCATCACCGCCTATTCTTATAGTAGAATTTGCGTTTGCCTTTAGATGTTTTGGCTCAATCATAATGGTAGTATTTGCAACTTCTCCTCCTGCAACTTTCAAAATTCCATTTCCTGTAAATCGCTTATCGCAAGGTTCAATAATCAAAGTGAAATCTTCTGCAATTGTATTTGTTCCAACACCTGTTGGTGCAATTGTTCCAACTAAAATTATTACCCATCCTGTTCTATTTAACCCGTTATCTTCAATAAATCCAAGTTCATTATCAACCTCAATGTAGGGATTGTAGAGGGAAATGCCAGTATCAAGAATTGGTATTTGTCCTGTAACCCCTCCTCCTATACTATAAATATTTCCCTTCCAGTCAATCTTGAAATGAACCCTTATTCCATTTATTGTTCCAACGAGTTCGCTTAATCCAATGCTTCCGTCAACTTCAAGGTAATTCTTATCAAAACTTGCTGAAATGCAAAAGATGTCGTAATTACCTATTTTGAACTGCCCCAATGTAACCTTTCCTGCCCCATCAATAATTTCTCCTGTATCTGCATTTATTAAGACCCCATTGACCGTTCCAGTAAAGTAGGGAAGTCTCAGTTCAGCATAACTTATGAAAATTGTATGCTCCAATGAGTTGTGAGTAATTTGCAACTGGTTGAAGGTGAATCCATAACCAGAAATCTGGACATTTCCATTGAAGATATAGACTCCTGCGGATGGGCAGATATAAGCATCGGCTGAAATTATTAAATTGCCTATTTGTATTGATTGGAGCTGAGCACCAATCATAACATTTGAGACAACTCCATCGTAAGAAAGGTCAAAGTTTAATTGAAATGCAACACCTATTGGGTCATTATACCTTCCAAAAAGGTGGAGGTGGTCTTTATAGAAATCACCAATTAGTCCAGCCGCCCTGCCGTTACCTAATTGAAATTCTTCAACTCCAACTGTTAATTGTCCTGCAACTATTTCGTGTGTATCAATATTATAGACTACATCTTTTACAGAGGCAAAGAAAGTGTTGGGGAACTTTATTTCGCCACTCTTTAAAGTTACTGTATGCTCCTGATCGTTGTAGGTGAATGTCAAACTTTCAAAGTTAAAATCAATTCCTTCAATAGAAACATTCCCTCCTGCAGAGTAAGTTCCGTTGCCAAAATCTGCAAACCACTGAGCACTTATTACACTGTTTCCAAAAGAGAGGGAGGTTTCGCCTGCAGTTGTGATGTTTGAAACAGCCCCATCTGTTGAAAGGTCAAATTCAACATAGACCATTCCTGCTGGGTTCTCAAGCCTGCCCCTGCAATGAAACCCTGTCCACGAAAAATCGGCAACGATGTTTGTAAGTCTTGTCTCCCCAAGGACAATCTCTGGAATTTTTAATGTTGCTCCACCAATTACGACAAGCCCTGTGTTAGAATCTATGACAAGGTCTTTAATTGTTATCTCCGCTACGCCAACATTGAGAGTGCCTGAAAGGAGCGTCAATCTGTGTGCTTCAGCGTTGTAGTAAATCTCAAGATCATTAAAAACAAATGACCCCGCACTGCAAGTGATTGAACCTGAGAGATGATAGTATCCACACTGGTCAACCTCTATGAAATCAGCTGTAAATGTTACACCCCCAAGAGTGATTGAAACTCTTTGAGACACTGATTGTGTGGATGTAATGTAACCTTGATAATCCATTGTTATCTGTTTAATAACACCTTGCTCGTATCCTTTTAGAACCATTGTTTTTGCATCTAAAAGCGAACTTCTTATCCCTGAAATTTCAGGAGTGAAGGAAGGGTTTCCAGGTGTAAATGCTGTTAAATTTGCTATATTATCGCCCACCACTATTTTGTTGTTATCAACATCAAAGACAAGTCCACGAATTCTTCCCTCCTGAATGTAATAATTCTCTATTCCATAGCCAGAAGGAAGTCTAAATTTTGCGTCAACAACTTTTAAATAAGCCTTTTCAGGATCCCATGAGACTATCACATCATCAAATTTGTATTTAAGGACGGGTTCCCAACTGTTTCCATCGGGAGAACCATAAAAGTTGACATTGTCTCTAAACTCGTAGAGATTTGGACCGAGTGGAATAATCTGATCTCCCCAAACAGTGTAAGCATACCAGTAATAAGATTTAGAAAACCAAGCATAGTCTTGATTAGCATTTGGATTGGTTGAATAGATAAAGCCATCGTAAACCCAGCACTTGTTCCCCTCTCCAAGGTCAATGTCAGAAATCCAGTATAAATCTCCGTCATTGTCATCGCACGATGCCTGCCAACTATCAAAATAAACATATACGGGAAGGTTTGGAACTGTTATAGTGGCATATTTCCAGTCGTCGGAGGTTTCCATTCCAACTTCTATCCATTGTGGAGGTGAGGAGGATTCATTCCACCAATAAAGATTGTACGGGTCAAGCGTGCCCGAGCCATAATGATAAACTGTTATTGTCTTACTCGTCTCTTCTCTCGACACCGCCTTGTTGAAAGTCTTTCCTTTAACAATATCAAGTGGCATTTTGAAAAGGGAGGGATCTTTTCTCTCAAATGAAGTCGGATAAGTTTTTGATTCATCTCTTTTTACCCCATTTTCAAAAAAGGCACCAAAGACAAAGGTACTCACCAAGAGTGTGAGAGCAAAAATAAAAAGTGAAATTCTTATTCTTCTCATCTTACACCTCCACGCTTTCAACATACAATTTTTCCTTTATTTTGTCAAGTGGTCGCGTTGACCCCAAAATCCGACATTGATTTTGGATAGGAAAACATGCGGTCAAGTCTTGAATCTTGAATTTATCAAACCATCGCAGGCTATGGGACATCAACCAATTTGATTTCACGCGGTAGCCGCAACATTTATGTTGCGTTTGCAAGGGGATCATTTTCATAATTTGAAAACAAAACAAAAAAAATAAAGGGAACGCAGGCTGAAGCCTGCGGCTACGGGGAATGGTTAGAGAGGAAACCCCTCCCAACCTCCCCTGAAATGGGAGGAGATTTTTTGAAGATTCCGCAAGGGATTGTGCTTTGCAGTGGCAATC
>DHFQ01000148.1 GCA_002402325.1 Candidatus Aminicenantes bacterium UBA4820 | reverse complement strand
GCTCTTTGAGGTCAATAAATCAGGTTGTTTCTTATGAAATTGCTTTGGCACTTGGAATTTTGCCAATTGCGCTAACTTCAAATGGATTTAATCTTGATGAAATTGTAAAAACCCAGCAGAACAATGTCTGGTTCTTTTTGCCACACTTTATTGCCTTTTTAATTTTCTTGACAGCGGTCTTTGCAGANNTACCTGAAGGGGAGAACGAACTTGTAGGTGGTTACCACACAGAATATTCGGGATTAAGATTTGCTATGTTCTTTATGGGGGAATACGCAAATATGATTACAGCATCCGCACTTCTTGTGATTTTCTTTTTTGGCGGATGGAACCTTCCCTTTGTGAATTACGACATTTTTGGGGTAACCTTAGGAGGAATAATCTCCGCAATAGTTTTTTGTGTTAAGGTTTCTATCTTTGTAATATTCTTTATATGGGTTAGATGGACTCTCCCAAGATTCAGGTATGATCAGGTGATGAGAATTATGTGGAAGGGACTTCTTCCAGCTGGTTTCTTATATTTAATATTAGTGGCTATTTACTTCTATTTTGTTGGAGCGTAAGATGAAAGTATCAAGGCCTAAATTGAAATGGTGGGAGAAACTCTATTTTCCAACCATAGCAGAGGGGCTTTTGACAACATTTCGCCATATTTTTAACAAGAGGTTCACCGTCCAATATCCTGAAAAAAGGTGGACTCCTCCATTTCATTTTAGAGGTGCACCAACGCTTTTAACGGGGCTTGATGGGAAAGAGAAGTGCACTTCTTGCAAACTCTGTATGTTTATATGTCCTCCAAATGCAATAAGAATCGTAGCAGGTGAGACCGAAGACCCGAAGGAGAAATATCCCGCTGAATTTTACATTGATTTTGGCTTGTGTATCTTTTGTGGATACTGCGAAGAGGTTTGCCCTTGTGAAGCGATTTATCTTAAACACGAGTATGAAATGGCTGATTTTGACCGCACAAACCTCATCTTTGACAAGGAGACTCTCCTTGAGATGGGAAGAAAAGAGCCTTACTTAACTGGCAAAGAGAAGCCTTTCAAGAAAGGAGGAGGTTGATGTTTTTAATCACACTCTTTTTTATAGTTGCCTTTTTTGCGTTTATAGGGGCTTTGTTTTTAATCTTTCATCCAAAAACTCTTCCCTCAGCAATTGGAATGGCTGTTGCTATGGTTTCAATAGGCTTTTTGTATTTGCTCCTTCACTTCCCATTTTTAACCTTTGTTCAAATAATTCTTTATGCTGGTGCGGTGATGGTAATGGTTGGATATCTTATAATGTCTCAAGGATTTGAGGAATATGGGAAAGAAGTCTCACTTTCTCAAACTATTTCAAGTTACATCATTGCTATTTTGTTTTTATTTCTTTGTAGTAAAGCGGTTTCAAAATCTTTCCTTTCAAGATTTGAAAAAACCTACGATGATTTTGGTTCAATAAGAGAAATTGGAATTTCACTGATAAAAAATTGGGGAGTTCCTTTTGAAATACTTTCGGTTATACTTGTAGTTGCAATGGTTTCAAGCGTAATTCTTGCAAAAAGGAGTTTAAAATGAGCATAACCCCATATATACTTTTTGCCTTTTTCCTTTTCTCAATGGGACTTATTGGTGTTTTGACAAGAAAATCTGCGATTCTCGTCTTTCTTTCCGTTGAACTTATGCTAAACTCAACAAACATCGTATTTTTAACCTTTGCGAGGTGTTTTCAAAGCGTTGAAGGTGCTATCTTTGTCCTTTTTATCCTCACATTAAGCGCCGCTGAGGCTGCGGTGGGAACAGCGATAGTCGTTTCATTTATAAGGAAGCAGGGAAATTCTAACATAGATTCGGCAAACCTGATGAGATGGTAACCTTTTTACCTTTACATTTTTTAAATTCTTATTTCAAACTTTTCTTTTTTAGTGTGATAAATTCTATTTGAACTCCATCATCAATCACTTTTTCAGAGAATAGTTTTTCAAATTGATTCATTTCAAAAGTTGGAAAAAATTTATCTCCTGAAAACTCTTTATCAATTAGACTCAAATAAATAGTGTCGCAAAATGGCAAAAATTCCTTATAGATTTCCTCCCCACCAGCGATAAAACATATTTCCTTTGATATTAGATAGTTATTTACTATTTCTTCAACTGAATGTTTAACTATTATTTTGTCTTTTTTGAGGTTTTCATCTCTTGAAAGAACAATCACCTTTCTTCCTTTAAGTTCTTTTAGCAATTGAAAGGTCTTTCTACCAAAAACAACACAATGCCCCATCGTTAGATTTTTAAATCTTTCAAGGTCTTTTTTGAAATGCCAGGGAAGTTTTCCTCTTTTGCCTATAACTCCATTTTTTGAAACAGCAGCAATAAGATAAATCATCTTAAAATCTCATCTTTTAGTAAAGGTTTAAATGTTTGCCTTTTTTTAAAAATTTACTCCGACTCTGTCAAAAAGCAACTCAAAAATAAGGCTATTTTGACTTTGAATATTTAAGAAAAAACTCTTTAACTTTTGCTTTATCGTAAGATTCTCCCATCTCAAGTTCTTCTGTCTTTTTTGATTCAAGGAGTTCACCTTTTGAATTTAAAATATAAATGTGAGGAAAAGCGGGCGGAATGGGAAACTTCAAAAGAAAGAGAGAGTTTGGGGAAAGGTCTTTATCGCTATAAACTTTCATAACAATAAAATTATCTTTAACCAATGAGGACAAATCCTTATCACTGTTGACAAAATTGTCAAACCTATCACACCAGTCGCACCAATCACCCCCAACTATGACCATAATCTTTTTATTTTCTTTTTGTGCACTTTCTTTTGCCTTCATCAAATCCTTTACTGGATCCCCATTTTTGTCCGTTTTTGGTATCTGGCAAAGTGCCGTTAAAAAAAGAAATAGAAAAAATGTAGATATGGCTAATTTTTTAAACATCTTCAACTCCTTCAAACTAAAATTTTATAAATTTTTAAGAATTAAATCAAACCTATTGAAAAGAATTGGATTTTGTTGTAACATCTTCACTTTAGATTGACTCTTAGAAAGAAGGGAATTAATATGAAAAAAGAATTTGTCTTCACCTCCGAATCTGTTACTGAAGGTCACCCCGACAAAATTGCAGACCAAATTTCAGATGGAGTCCTTGACGCTATTTTGGCAAAGGATCCTTATGGAAGAGTTGCCTGTGAGACTTTGCTAACAACGGGGCTCGTTTTAGTTTCAGGAGAAATTACAACAGAGACTTATGTTGATATTCCCCGCCTCGTCAGAGGAATTTTAAAGGAAATAGGCTACACAAAAGGGGAGTTTGGAATTGATTACAAAACCTGCTCGGTTTTAACCTGTATTGACCCGCAATCTCCCGATATAAAAATGGGAGTTGATATAGGAGGTGCAGGAGATCAGGGATTGATGTTTGGATTTGCCTGCGATGATACTGAAACACTTATGCCCTATCCAATCCACCTTGCCCATAGACTCACTGAGAAACTTGCAGAGGTGAGAAAGAAAGGCGAAATTGTTTGGCTTAGACCCGATGGCAAAAGTCAGGTTACAGTAAAATATTTAGATGATAAGGCAAAAGAGGTTACAACGGTTGTTCTTGCAGCACAACACGATGACGATGTAGAAGAGGCAGAATTGAGGCAGGAACTGATTGATAAAGTGATAAAAGTTGTAATCCCTGAAGAGATGATGGCAAAGGATATTAAAATTCACATAAATCCAACAGGCAGGTTTGTTACGGGGGGACCACAGGGAGACACCGGTTTGACGGGAAGAAAGATAATAGTTGATACTTATGGTGGAATGGGAAGGCACGGAGGTGGAGCATTTTCTGGAAAAGACCCAACAAAGGTTGATAGGTCTGCAAGTTACATTGCAAGGCATATTGCAAAAAATATAGTCAAAGCAGGGCTTGCAAAAAGGATAGAGGTTCAACTTGCCTATGTGATAGGTGTAAAGGACCCCGTCTCTATTATGGTTGATTCTCATCAAACAGCGACTATTCCAGAGGAGAGGATTGAAAAGGCGATAAGAGATGTTTTTCCACTTACTCCTCAAGGAATTATTGATTATCTTGACCTTAGAAAGCCTATCTTTAGAAAAACAGCCGTCTATGGCCATTTTGGAAGAGAACTCA